>JACPRP010000007.1 GCA_016189905.1 Chloroflexota bacterium
ATATGGCTACCCGTAGCGCAGGGGCTCGTCCCCCGCCCCGCCCAGCGGGGGACGAGCCCCCGCGCTACATTGCATACGCTCGGTATATCGGTGGCTGCTCCGCTAGCCAAAATCCTTTGGAAACTGCCATAGAGTACGAGGGTGGAAGGGGGCACGCAAGGAATGGGTAGCTTCTCGCTAAGATCAGTCCGACATAAGCTCCAACAGGTTCTACTCGCGCTCTTAACGCTGCTTTCATCGGTGTCTGCCACCGGTACGATGCCCAGCGCTTCGGCCTAGCCCGAGTCGCCCTATCGGGTGACGGAGTTCCCGATTCGAGCTGGAGCCGACGGCACGTACGAGGCTGCGGTATCGGGCAAGTGGGTGGTGTGGCGCAACGCGGGGGACCACCGGCTGATTTCGGGTCGGAATCTGGAATTGGGGCTGGACTTCACCTTCGATGCGGGAGGCAGCGTGCAGGCCCCTGTGGACCTGGATAGGGAGACAGTGGTGACCGTAGCGGCACCTGGCGGACCGGGTGAAGGGGTTTACCACTACCGTCTGCCGGAAGCTCCGCGCTTCCCCGTGGCGCAGCCCGTGGCGGATGCGGGACCATCTTCCCCCGCTTCGCGACGGTGGCCGAGGGTCAGCGGGAATGTGGTGATCTGGGCCCAGATAAGGGGGATGGGCTCAGACATTCACGGGCACGACCTGGGGAGCCAGCAGTCTTTCGCCATCACCTCGGACGCCGCCTACCAGGAGTGGCCGGCTATCTCCGGCAATTACGTCGTGTGGCGCGACAACCGCAACTCGCCGCCGATGGTGCCCGGGCCCTCCGGAATGCTGATTCCGCAGGAGAAGGATATCTACGGCTACGATCTGTCCACGCGCCAGGAGTTTCGCATAACCGCCAGGGCAGAAGAGGTCGGACCACCGGCGATTTCGGGCACGATAGTCGTCTGGTCGGTTCGGCGAGAGGGGGTGAACTACCTGTACGGGTATGACATCGCCAAGAAGCAGGAGTTCAAGATCACCCAACTGCCTCCTTCGCCCTACGGGGGTGTTTCAGTGGACGTGGACGGCGATCTCGTGGACTGGAGCGCCCAGGGGGACCTCGACGAGGACGTGTTCGCCTACGATCTCAAGCAGGCCAGGCAGCTCGCCGTCACCCGCGCCGTTGGCGCACAGCGGTCGCCCAGGGTATCCGGGAAAACCGTGGTTTGGACCGACCACCGGCGCAGTGGCGTCGCGCTAGGCGAATTCGACGCCGACATCTACGGGGCCACGATCGAGCCGGGCAGCGGTGCAGTTCCACCCATCATCAGCGCTCCGGAGGTCGCGGACGCCAAGGTGGAGATCGTCTGGCCGCACGAAAACGCATCCGTGGATCAGGCAAAGAAGGTGAACGTGAGCGCTTCCCTGTTCGCGCCGGGGACACTCCTTTCTCCCCCGACGGACTGGAATCCCACAGTCCGCCTCCATCGCGCCCTCAACAACGAGGTCAGCCAGGAGGCGGCGATAGGGCAGAAACGTCTCGTGTCTACCGCGTCCGTAACGTACCCCGTGTGGGACTTCAACGACATCGACGTGGCAGATGCTAACGATCCGGCCAACAAGTACTACTTCACATTGAGCGTCGACGGCGTGACCACGTTCACGAACGTCTGGGCCCACGGCGCGGACGCGCGGACACACTTCCCGGAGATGGATACGCCGATGCGGAGCTGCCTAGGGAATTGAGCGGGCGTTTACGGGGAGTGCCCCCCGGGGCAATAATGGTCTCCATAACCACAGGTCCAGTCTCACCATAGGGACACGGAGGGATCGTCGCCCGACTTACATCTGGGCCGTGGGGCTCGGGCGACCGTCAGGAACAAGCCCCCAATAATGAGCGGCGGCAGGACCGCCAATGCCAGGCCCGCGGCCAAGTTCCCACGCGGGAAAGTGGGGTCCAACAGGTGCACGAACCACAGGAAGATCTGCGCTATGCCAGCGAAGAGCAGGATGCCCCCTGCTGCCGCCTCCGAGCGGAAGGCTAGGATAGCACCAAGGAGGAACAGAGTGTTGGCTACGCCGAAGGTAAGCAAGCTGAGTTGGGTCGGCTGCGCGTACGTTCCGAAGGGAGCGCCGTCCAGGACAAACGGCATCGGCACGCCTCGCAGCTCGCCAATGAGGCCCAGGATGATGAAGGCGCTCAAGAGCGCTCCAAGAAGGGATAGTATTCTCGCCAGCCACCTCACGGCTGGGCGAACGCGACGCGATGGGGGTGCATAACCATCGTCCAAATCAGCCTCCTCACAACTCGGAATATGGCGTAGAGTTTATGTCGACCATGGCGATCAGTCCTTTTGAGCTGTCGGTAAGCGTCCAGCACCTCGCGTAAGGCGGTAGCCGGCGACGTAAGTGGCGAAAACCACGAAAACCAGTCCTACCAGGTGACGCACGAAAAGCGCCGATGGGCCAGCGTATTGCTGGAAGATGATAACGAGCGTGGAGATGAGCATTAGGCCATCGAACGCGGCCACAGCCCAGAGCAGGGCAATGCCGAGGATCACGACGGCCCGTCTTATGCCGCCATAAGGGATCAAGGCGGCGAGCGCGAAAGGACAACTTACAGCCAGCAGCGACAGGCTGACCAAGGCCAGCCCCAGATAGGCGTTATCGGTTCTTTGCACGAGCACTGCCAGGATGAAGCCACCGATAATAATCAACAGCAGGGCGCTCATTCCTGACGCCCGTCGGCTTGGCTTACCTGTATCGGATAACATCGCCATCGTGGCCATTGTACAGGCAGACTGCGCTCGGATCAATGGGTCAGCAGAGTGAAGCGACTGCTCGGGTGACCGATAGACACAAGTGTGTGCCTCGGAAAGAATGCGATTAAGGCGTCAACCTCTACGGCCGAATCTTAACGCGAGCACATCGCGCACGCGGGCGACTTCATCGGAGCGCACGACAAGCGAAAACGCGAGGTAGGCGCCTCCCCCAACGAGGATCGAGGAACCGACGAAGACAAGTCTATCGGCTATCTGCGGCAGATCGAGCAAAGCCAGTAAAGGAGCCACCGCATCCGCGAACCCGAGGACCACGAACCCCATCAAGACCGCGGCCACCGACGTCTTGGCAACGGAGGCCAGCAGCCGTTGCTCGCCAAGGCCTCCCAGCCGGCGCCGGGCGAGAAAGAGCAAAGTAATGGCCTCGAACGTCGCCGAGATTGAAGCGGCGAGGGCAAGGCCGCCGTGCGAAAGGAACTGAACGAGCACCAGGGCCAGCATCACGTTGATCAGCATGGCGGCGAAGGCCACGACGACCGGCGTTCGCGTGTCTTGCAGGGCATAGAAAGCCCGCGTGATGATCTCTGTGGCCGAGTGAGCAAACAGCGCGGCCGCGTAGAATTGCAGGGCGAAGGCCGTCAAGTCGGCGGATTGAGGATCGAACTCTCCCCGTTGAAATAGCAACTGGATGATCGGGTAGCGCAACACGATCAGACCGATGCTGGCGGGGATCGTCAGATAAAGAATAAGGCGGAGCGAGGTGGCCATTGTGTGGCGCAGCGCTGCCAGTTGATCGGTTGCCCCCTGGGCCGCCAGGGTCGGGAAGACGGCCGTGGAGATGGCCATGGCGAAGATGCCAACGGGCATCATCGTCAGCGTCCACGCGTAGTTCAGCGCCGCGAAGCGCTCCTCCATTCCCGAGGCAAAGAACAAGATCACCGCGAAATTCACCTGGGCCACCGCCAGGCCGATGGTGCGCGGCAGCATCAGGCGCCCCACCTGAACCACACCCGGATGCTTGATATCAATGATCCGGGTGTATGTCATGCGCACCCGCCAGAGTCCGGGGATCTGCACCAGCAAGAACAACAGCGCTCCGATAGCGGACCCGAGGGCCAGGCCGTAGATGCCAAACGGACCGGCCAGAAACAGCGCGCCGACGATGATGCCGACGTTGTACACGGTTGGCGCGAGCGAAGCGAGGAGAAAGCGGTTGTGCGAATTGAGCACGCTGGTGGCGAAGCAGCCGAGACTGAAAAAAATCGGCGAGAGCAGCATGACGCGAGCCAGGTTCGCCGCGAGCAGACTTGTCTCTTCGTCGAAGAACGGCGCCAGCAGACGGACGAGCTGCGGCGCAAAGATCATCAGCACGACGCAGACCGGCGTCAGCACCGCCACGGAGAGATTGAACAACGAGCTGACCATCTTCCAGCCCTCGTCGTGATCTCCTCGCGCCAGGTAGCCGGTGAATACCGGGATGAAGGCCGAAGCGACGGCGCCGCCAACCAGCACCTGGAAGATCAGATCGGGAATGCGGTTCCCAGCCAGATACGCCTCGTAATCGCGGCCAGTGCCGAACTGATAGCTGATAACCATCTCACGAAGGACCCCGGTCAGCCGGCTGGTCGCCATAGCCGCCATCATCATCAACGCCGCGCCAGCCAATCGCTGTCGAGAGCCTGCCGTCGCCGATTGCCTCAACGCCACTACACCGTGCTCCTCAAATCGCTCCCGTGTTCATCTTACCCCGGCCCCGGATTCTGGCGATCACGGCGCGGTGAGCCCTCTCCTCGAGGCCCGCGTCGACCGGAGGCAAGACGATATTCTGACCGTAGCGGCGGCGCAGCGCGCTCGCGATGAGATGGTCCGTCAGCCACGCGTTCTTTGGCAGGATAGAGCCGTGCAGGTAGGTGCCGTAAGCGTTCTTGTACACCGCTCCCTCGAAGCCATCCTCCGCGTTGTTGCCGAAGCCGTGGAGAACCTTGCCAATCGGGCGCGCGGCCGGACCGAGATAAGTCTTGCCGCTATGGTTTTCGAAGCCGACGAGGGTGCGGCGCTCGCCCGTGAACGAGCATTCGACGACGGCGTCGCCGATGCAGCGCCTATTGCCCGCCACGGTCCACGCGTCGAACAACCCGATGCCTGGCAGCACCACGTCTTCCCCCGTCTTGAAGTACTTTCCCAACAACTGATAGCCACCACAGACAGCGAGAACGACGGCGCCGTCCTCCACGGCCTCGACGATGGAGCCGCCCTTGACCTTTTGCAGGTCGTCGGCGATCAGCGACTGCTCCCTATCCTGGCCACCGCCGACGAAGAGGATATCGTACTCGCGGGGATCGAGAGTCTGCCCGAGCGCCAGGTTCCGCACCTCGACCTCGACGCCGGCCCACTGCGCCCGTCGCGTCAGCGCAATGATGTTGCCTCGGTCGCCGTAGATGTTCATCAGGTCCGCGTATAAATGGCCGATAACTACCTTCAACTGTCGCCTCGCAATCAATCTTGCAGGGGCCAAGCGTTCTCGACGACGGCCACCCCACCCCGGTTTATTGGGGTGTTTTGGGCGTGTCGCGCGAAGCGCGACACGCCCAAAACACCCTTGCCCCTGGCAAGGACGGCTTCCGCAGCCATCCAAGCAAAACGATGCTCTGAACGCATTGTTCCTGATTAATCCTGCCAGAATTTCCCGACGTAACCTAGCCGCTGGATCACTTCGCGGACCTCTAGCATCGCGGTGTACGTGGGCAAGACGTAGAGAGTACCCTCTTTCTCGACGCCGGCGAGTCCCGCGTGTAGCGCCCGCGGCAAATCCTTCTCGATTTCCACCTTCGATGGGTCAACCAGGGCATATTTCAAGCGCACGGCCATATCTTCGGCCCGGGTTCCGGCGACGACCACACGCCGGGTCCTGGTCTGCAGAACCTCAAAATCGACATCCCAGAGCCAGGAGATATCCGTGCCATCGGCGATGTTGTCGTTGATCACTATCAGGAGGTCCTTCTGGGCACCATCAAGGAGTATCGTGCGCAGCACCTCGTTGAACCCGATGGGATTCTTGACGAGCGCCAGGAAGATCAGCTTATCCTCGATTTGAATGCGTTCGATGCGGCCGAAAGCCGCCGAAAAACCCTCGATCCCAGCCTTGACGTCTTCGAGGGGAAGGCCGAGGGCTAGGCCGGTGGCCGCGGCCGCCAGGGCATTGTAGACGTTGTACATCCCGGGGAGGCCGAGCCTCACGTTCAAGGGGCCCTGCGGGCCCCGCATGAGCAGCTCGGCGCCCACCGTCCCATTCAGCGAGATGCTATCGGCACCCAGGTCAGGTATTGGCCTCTTGGCTCCGCAATTCGGGCAGGAATACTTGCCGACGTGTCCGTAGAAAGCGACCGCGTAGGCATAGCGCGCGCCGCAGCTCACACAACTCTTCGAATCGGCGGCGTGTTCAAGCGTGGCGCGGCCGTAGCGCTCATCCTCGATGCCGAAATAGAGCACCGAAGCGGCGAGCGATTTCCCCAGGCTCGCCACCAGCGGGTCGTCGGCGTTGAGCACGACACGCGCCGACGACGGCAACTGTCGCAGCGCCTTGCGCCAGAGGCCCGCGATGTAGTCGATCTCGCCGTAGCGGTCGAGCTGGTCACGGAAGAGGTTATTGATGACGACGACCGTCGGTTTCGCTTCAGCCACCACCAGCGGCAGGTTGGCTTCATCCACCTCGAAGAGCCCGATATCGCCTCCGGGCCGGCCGGTTATGCTCGACGAGTTCAGCAGCGCCGACGTCACCCCGCTGACCAGATTCGCGCCCGAGCGATTGTGCACCGGCTTCAGGCCGGCAACCTGGAGCATGTTGGAGATCATGCGGGTGGTAGTGGTCTTGCCATTGGTGCCCGTGACGACGACACAACCCTGGCGTAAACGACCGGTCATTTTCCCGAGGGCGCCTGGATCGATCCTTCGCGTGATACCGCCGGGCAAGGTCGTGCCGCCCCCAAAATTCAACCGGCGGCTCAAGGAAGCCACCAGCTTACCAGCGACTATCGCAGCAGCCAACCGCACCGGCTATCACTCCCACCGCCGAACATCTCCCGGCTCGCCAATTCCTGAGCTATTGTACTGCAAAATGAGTGCCAATTGGGAGTAGTATAACATGAATTGAGGGGATGGTGTGCAGTACCAACGGGGACGGGGTCAACGCAGAAACACGGAGCAGGGTAATATCGGGTGGCTGAGACCGACGCGGTTTTCGAAAACCGCGTCGGTCTCGTGCGCCCGGCATCTGAGCAATTCGCCGCTGTGTTCCCGACGATACCTTTTGAAATGGAAGTGACGGGCGGCAATGGCTAGCGATAGCGAGTGACCGTGTCCACGAGCGCGGGCTGGCCGTGCTTCACCGCCTCCAGGGCGCGGCGCAGAGCTCCTCCGACCTGGGACGGGTGTTCTATCGGGCCCTCGGCGTGCCAGCCGAACGAGCGCGCCAGGTTGGCGAAGTCTGGCGGCGGGTCGTCGATGGCCTGGCCGATGTGGGCATTCTCCACAGGCGTTCCCCGAAACTTGGCGAGAGCGATCTGATGGTCGTAGTCCTGGTAGTACGCGCGGTTGTTGAACATCACGACGAGCAACGGTATCCGCTCGTGGGTGGCGACCCATAACGCGCCCGGGTCGAACATGAGGTCCCCATCTGGCTGTACGTCGACCACCACCTTTCCGGTGCCCTTGTAGGCCAGAGCGACGCCCAGGGAGATGCCGATCTGGGTGCCGGTGCCCAGGCTGATGCCGGGATGGCGCTCGGGCCGATCGAAATCCCAGAGCTTGAAGGCCCAGTTTGCCAGCGTATTGGCCGTTAGCACCCAGTCTTCGTTACGGATCACCTCCCATATCTCGCTCGCCAGCCGAGCCGTCGCTATCGGCGTGGCGTCCCAATCCATCCTGGCTTCTTCTCGCCACTGGGCTCTGGCCGCGCGGTGCAGCGCGCCGATCCTCTCCGCACGCGCCCGCACCCGAACCTGAGCGGAAGTGTCGGCGCTCACTCGATGCTGGACCCGCTCCGCGAGCAGCGGCAGCGCCACCGAGGAATCGGCGATGATCTGCAGGTCGACGGGCACGATTTGCTGGAATTCGTCAGACCACCGACTGATGTTAATATCGCGATAGCCAATCTCGGCAATCTTGCAGTGTGGAGGAATTATGTACTTGATCTTCTCCGTGGGAGTGCCGTACTGCAGCTTTGGATCAGCCTGGACCACCGAATTCCACAGCTCCTTAACGTCCACCGCAAGGATAAGGTCGGCCTGACCGAGGAGGTCTTTCTGACTCTGGCCGTATCTGAGGGTATGGGTGACGTGAAAGCTGACATTTAGCGGGTGCCCGGTCGGGAAGTTGAGCCGATGATTCAGATCGACGACAGGGGCGCCGCACGCCTCGGCGAGCTTAACCAGGTCGAAGAAGGCCGAGTGATTGCGGCCGGAGTATCCGGCAATGATTATCGGGTTTTCGGCTTTCGCGAGGAGATCGGCCAGCTCGTCGAGGGCAGCAGGATCGGGATGCGCCAGCGTGCCGGGGCCGAGTCTGGCCGGATTCGGCAACTGGACATCTTCCTGCAGCGGATCGAGCTGGAAGGCCTGATCGAAGCAGATGTACACCGGTCCGCACGGCTCTTGTGTGGCAACGCGGTAGGCGCGGGCGAAGGAGTCGACCACATCCTGGGCGTTCACCGGTGTGCGGTCCCACTTGGTGAACTCGCGTATCGGCAGCGACTGGGGCGTGCTGCTGTGGATCCAGTCCATGTAGGGGCGACGGCGGCCGGGGTCCAGCGGGCCACCCGCGCCCAACAAGATCAAAGGCACGCGGTCCAGATAAGTGTAGTAGAGACCCATCGTGCAATGGAGTAGCCCCACCGTATCGTGCACGATAGCGGCCATCGGGCGGCCGGTGACCTTAGCATAGCCGTGGGCGATGAGCACGGCTATTTTCTCGTGCGGGCAAAGGATCATGGGCGACCTGTTGCCGCCATAATTAACGAGAGAATCGTGCAGGCCCCGAAAAGTCGAGCCCGGGTTCAGGCTAACGTAGGAGATCTCGTACCGGTGGATCAGGTCGACGATAAGGTCCGAACCGTATCTAGTCATCGATTCCTCCTTGCCTGATTTTCTCTAGCACGAAGATACGTCAACCGTCCTTCTGCCGAAGGATACTTACTTCCGCAGAAGGACAAAGAGCGCAAAGTGAATTATGAAGAGAACTACGGCATTACTTGACCGCCTTGTACTTGGCAAATATGGTATCAAGCTGACTGGCTAGACCCTTATCCGCCTTCATCGTGACCATCCTATCCTGCAGATCCTTGCCCGGGATGAAGGCGCGCCACATCCCCGTTATCTTCTCTATTTCTTGCTGGAACTCCTTTATCTCGCTAATCTTCAGGAACACTTTTCGCAAGTACGCTACTCTGTCCTGGGGGACACCCGGCGATACGAAGGAAGACGTCCCGTTAGCTCCGATGTAAGTGAGTGGACCTTCTAGCTCTTTCGGAACCTTAACGCCAAGCTCAAACATCGTCGGCAGATCAGGGAGCGCCGGGCTTCTCTCGTTGGTAACGGCGAACAGATTGATCAACAAGCCATCCGCTTCGTTTTGCTGTGCTCCGCCATCGGTGCCGACCAAGAAATCCGCCTCGCCCCGTCCGACAGCCATAAGCACCGCTTTCTGCCCGTCGTAGCCGGTGACAACCGTGCCATCTAATCCCAGGATTTCCATCATAACCGCTCCGCCCACCGCCATACTGCCTCGGGCCGAGCTAGCACCTGCTTTCAATCCTTTAGCCTGGCGCAGCGCTTCAACCGTTCTGTAGGAAACTTTCGGAGACACCTGGAGCAACTGGCTTGTAGGGTTAACATCGGCAAGGAAATTGAACTTCTCGGTCTCGTAGCGTACACCGGGCGACTTCAACAAATCGTTCGACAGCATCGCGTTAGTGTTATCGTACGCGATGATAAGCCCGTCACGCGGAGCCTCCTCGAACACGTAGTTATCAGCCGCATCGCTGGCGATCATCTCCACCTTCGCCACGCCGCCGGTCTCTTTGCCGAGATAAGGGGCGATGGCACGGAGCAGGAGATCCGAGAGTCCACCTGCCTTACTCGAAGAGACCAAGGTGAAAGTCTTTCCCTTGTAGAACTCCTGAGGGTCTGTCGCCGTCGGCGCGCTGGCACATCCTATCGCCAACACAAGGCTCAAACCCAACACACCGAAAATCACCACCGGCCTGAACATCCAGTTTCGCATTGCTGCCTCCTTTCGCAACACTCAATTTCGGGATACACCGGTTTGGCAACTTCGTGGGCTCACGCAGAATCATAAACCCTGGGCCGAAGAACTCCGCTCCTTCAGGGCGCGGAGGACTTTCTCGGGGGTGATCGGAAGGTCACGTATTCTGACGCCGACGGCATCGTAGACGGCGTTGGCGATGGCCGCGGCGACCGGCGTGGTCGAGACCTCGCCGATACCTCGTGCGCCAAACGGGCCGAGCGCCGATGGCCGCTCGATCAGAATGGCGTGCACGTCGGGTGTGATATCCGCCGCTGGCAGATGGTAATCGACATAGAATGGATTCAACACACGCCCTTCCCGAACGACGATCTCCTCTGTCAGGGCATAACCCAGACCGGCCGCGACCGCGCCGTGGATCTGCCCAACCGCGCTCAGGCGGTTCAAGGCGCGACCCACATCCTGGGCGACGACGTACTTGAGAACCGTAACCTGGCCGGTCTCCGGGTCTACCTCGACCTGTGCCGCGTGGGTGCAGACCATGCCTTCGTCGACCACCGCGCCGTGCTCGTGCTCGCGGGCAAGCCACTCCGCGCGCTCGCTCGAGCCGGTGCCAATGATTGCCCCTTCGGGCGAAGTCAGCGCCTCCCTCGCCACCGAAGCAAGGCTAATGGTCCGCCGCGGCGTGCCTTTCACGAAGACCTGCCGGTTCTCAATCTCCAGGTCTTCGGGTTTCGCCTCCAGCTTGGACGCTGCCAGCCCAAGAATCTGGCGGCGGGCATCCTCGGCGGCGAACTTCGCCGCGTTGCCGACACGCGTGGTGCCTCGGCTACCTCCTGGCCCGATGTCATACGGCGCCAGATCGGTATCCCCGCCAGCTACCGCTACTTCCTCGGGGTCCAACCCCAGCACTTCGCCGACGATTTGGGAGAGGACGACGTACTGGCCCGCCCCGTTGTCAGGCAACCCCGTTAGCAGGGCGGCGCTGCCGTCCTCGTTCAGCTTCACGATACACTTCGTCGGGCTCACGTCGTGCGAGAGCCAGACGTGCCAGGAGCCACACGCCACACCTATCCCACGGTTCGGTTTGCGCTCCGACATTTGCGCGGCGACGTACTCGTCGATCCTGTCGACGGTTTCGCGCAGCCCCGCGCCCCCCATGGTACCCTTGCCGCCCGGGCCCGGATCCCCCTCCTGCAGCACGTTGATACGCCGGATAGCAATGGGATCGGCGTTCAGACGCCGCGCTATCTCGTCGAGAAGACATTCGATACCGAAGTTCGTTTGCGGCCCGCCGGGCGCTCTGAAGTGGCCTGCCGGCGCGCTGTTCGTATACACCGAGTGCCCTTGCAGACGTACGGCAGGGACATTGTACGGCCCCTGCAGGTTGCAGCACTTGTTGGCGATGCCTTCCACCCCATCGCAGTAGGCACCGCAGTTGAACGTGATCTCCCCCTGGACACCCAGCAGCCTACCGTCACGGTCTGCAGCCGCCTTTAGCTTGACGACAGACGGATGGCGCACAAAGTTGGTCGCAAGCTCCTCCTGCGTGCTGAGGGCAATTCTGACCGGGCGACCAGCCTTGATCGCCAGCAGGGCACAGATGGGCTCGATGGTCGGCGCCCCTTTGCCGCCGAAATCGCCGCCAACCGCAGGCGTGATAACTCTTACCCTGGACAAAGGCAGGCCAAGGCCGCGGGCGATCATGGTGCGGTTCAGGAAAGGCGACTTAGTGCTGGCCCAGACGGTGACTTTCCCGTCATGATCGACGCTAGCCACGCAGGCTTTCGACTCGATGAACCCTTGATGGACCGGTTGCGTCGTGAATACGCCCTCAACCACGACATCCGCCATGGCGAAGGCGGCATCGACACCGCCATGTTCGATTACCACGAGATTGCGCTGGTTGCCAACGCGCTGGCTGTGTTGGGGATCTTCGTAGCTCGCCAGGTCTTCATGGATGTTTGGGGCACCGGGCGCGAGAGCCTGATCCGTCGTAAACACCGACGGCAACTGTCGATACTCCATCTCGATCAGCGAAAGCGCTTCCTCGGCCGTGGCCTCATCGATCGCGGCGACCGCCGCGACTGGCTCCCCTACGCAGCGCACCTTGCCCCGCGCGAGCACAGTTCTATCCCGTAAAAAGCGGCCAATTCGCGCCGGCGTGGCGTCTTCGGCTGTAACGACGGCGTAGACGCCTGGCAGCGCAGCCGCCTGGCTGGTATCGATCGAGATGATGGCGGCGTGGGCGTGCGGGCTGCGCAGGATCTTGCCAAAAAGGAGACGGCGCTGGGGCTGACGTATGTCAGCGGCGAAATGGGCTACGCCACAGGCCTTGAGCCTGGCATCCGCTCTGGGGATGCCTTTCCCAACGACGCGCAAGGCTTCGACGACGACTTCCTTCAACCTATCCCTCCTGCTGGTCTGTTTAAGGCGGTGATAATTGTTAAGAGTCGAGATTTCATACATCTAGCGACAGCGTCTGGGCAAGAAAGATGGCGTCATCTAGAAAGAGAACAGGTTAACCGCAAAGTGAATCGTGAAGAGAACCTTGGGGTTATATTAATAAGTATAGCACGGCTGTCAACCATAGAGCGCAACGCGGTTGATCAGAAAGGTGGGTTGTGGTAATTATGATTAGGAGTGAAGCTGAGTACCGGGAAGCGCTGAAACGTCTGGCGGAACACTTATTCACATCAGCAGCTAAGACACAATCAGGATACCCTTTTAGATTTTGAAGCCACTATCAGCCGCAGACTAAGAGGGGAGTTACTGGGGGACACCTCTCAAGCTACCGGCCTCCCGGCGCGCTAGCCAATCTGAACCCCCGCGATCTGCACCAGAGATATGCCCACCAGGAACATGCTCAGAGCGATAAGCGCCGCGGTGGTGATCCAGGCCACGGCGTTGCCGAAGCGACCGTTGGTGTGACGGCCCATGATCCGGCGGTCGCTCGCGATCCTGATGGCGAACACCAGCACCACGGACAGAAGAATACCGTTGACATCCTGCGACAATATCATCACCGGGAAGAGGGGTAGATCGGGGATGAGCGCGACGAGCGCGCCGAAAGCGATGGCGAAGGCATAGAGCGTATGAAATGCCGGCGCTTCACGCCAGGACCGGCCGACGCCCGCCTCCCAACCGAACGCCTCGCACACCGTGTAGGAGGTAGCCAGGGGAAGAATCGAGGCCGCCAGCAGGGAAGCGTTGGCCAATCCAACGGCAAAGAGATAATGAGCCATTGGCCCGGCCAGAGGCTCCAGCGCCATCGCTGCCTGGGCCGCGTCGGTTATCCCGATTCCCCGAACGTACAGGGTGCTCGCCGTGGCGATGATTATGAAAAACGACACGATGTTGGTAATCAGGGCACCAAACAACACGTCGATTCGTGTCGTCGCGTACTCCCGTGGGCCGATGCCCTTGTCCACGACATAAGCCTGGATGAAGAACTGGCCCCAGGGGGTGATGGTCGTGCCAACCGTGGCGATGAAGAGCAGAAGGTAGGCGGCATCCATCCGGAACGTGGGCGTCACCACCTCGTGGAACACCTGTCCCCAGGGGGGGCCGACCATCAGGCCCGACAGCGGATAGGCCAGATACACCGCCGATAGCGCCAGAAAGACCTTTTCCACCGAGCGAAACGACCACTTGACGACCAGCAGCCATACGATCAGGGCGGCGATCGGCACCGAGATCCAACGTGGGAGCCCAAATAGCTCGCCGGCGGCGGCGATGCCGGCGAACTCGGCGACCGTCGTCGCCAGGTTAGCGACTAGCGTACAGATCATGGCGAACGCCGTCCATTTAACGCCGTACCGCTCACGGATGAGCGCGGCCAGCCCTTTGCCGGTCGCGGCGCCGGTACGCGCCCCCATCTCCTGTGTGACGGCCAGGCTTATGGTAATCAGAGCCAACACCCACAGCAGAGAGTAGCCGTATTGCGCGCCAGCCACCGAATAGGTGCTGATTCCGCCGGCGTCGTTGTCGGCGTTGGCCGTGATGATGCCCGGGCCGATCAACGAGAGCACGGCGAGCAGGCGCAACCGCCAGGTTGAGATGCGGCCGAAGAAGCCCGAGGCAGCGGCGACATGCGGTCGTCTCTCCTGTCGCTCCCTGGATGGCACTGTCAACGGCGCACCCCGGGGAACCAGGATCGGCCCTCCGGCAAAAGGGCGGCCAGTGCGTCGTCAACCGTGATTACTCCCACCAGTCGATTGGCCTCATCCGTAACCGGCACGGCCAGCAGGTTGTACTTGTCGAGGGTGTGAATGACCTCGTCTTCAGGCAGGTCCACCGGCACGTGAACCACTTCGCCATCTCTGATAATCTCCCCGACCTTCGTCGTTGGCGGAGCGACGATCAAATCGCGCAGCGATAGCACGCCGACGAGCTTTCGATCTTGATCCACCACGTAGACGTAATAGATCTCTTCCGCCGGTGGCGCGAGCTTGCGCAGCGTGTCGATCATCTCCTGCGCCGTCAGGTTAGCCTGAAGGGCGACGAAATCGGTGTTCATCATGCCGCCGGCCGTATCTGGCGGATAGGACATCAAACGCCGCACGGCCAGCGCGTCGGCGGCATTGAGTCCACTCAAAAGCTCGTCAGCTCGCCGTGCCGAGACCTCGGCGAGCGCATCGGCAGCCTCATCAGGCGGCAGCTCGGCCAGAATCTCCACCGCGGCCTCTGTCGGCAGGTCCTCCAGAACATCGCCCCGCATGTCCGGATCTAACTCGCCCAACGCCTCCGCTGCCGTCTCGGCGTCCAGCGACTCGATGATCGCGGCACGGTCTGGCGCCGAGAGCTGAGCGACCAGCTCGGCCACATCCGCCGGGTGTAGCTCGGCCAGTTTCTCGTGAGTCAACTGCAGGCCGTGGGCCACCACGGGTTGGTCAGCAGTAGTCCTCGCCCTCACACTGGCATATTCACCGCCCAGATGCTCAAGCTGCAGATCCGATAAGTCCACCGGATCGATGCCTTCCCACGGGATGACTCGGTCCGGGACGCTGAACGGCGTGTGGGTCGACAGCCAACCCGCAAAACCGCTGAGATCCAGCCGCCGCAGCAGGCCCTGAACCCCCACATCGATGCCGGCGAGCCGCAAATCGATGCCTTCGCGACCCGCTGCCACAAGCTGTACATCGTTTACTCGCACGAGCTTTCTGCCGTTCAGGTCTATGACCTGTTGGTCCAGAAGGTCGCGGCTAAGGAGTAGCTCCCCGTCACGACGACGAAACGGCTGGAGATCCAGCCTGGTCGAAGAGAGGATCAAGCCAGCCGGCGTCACCGACGCCACCTGCCCCCAGGGGAGGAAGGTCGCCAGCGGGCCGATGCCTCGTCCGCCACCTAGACGGAGAGCCAGCCCGGTGACGGGAGGAAATGGCTCGCCAAGACGTACTATTAGCTCGTCAAGACGGCCCACAGGCTGCCCCTGCGGGTCGAGCACTGGCTTGCCGATAAGCTGGCTGAGGTAATATGTTGTCGTGACCATAGGTCGTCCTCCTCGGCCAGCGCGGTCGGAGTAGATTGTGATGTTCGTCGCATTCGGTTGCGGTCGTCCATAGTGTTCACCTCGCTGTGGTTGTTTGGGAGGGCTGTCAGGGCGTTAACGGATGTGAAACGGATCCCTTCCAGGATGGCCGCGCCCTTTTGCAAAATGAGACGGGTGCAAAATGAGAAGGGCGCGGCCGAAAACGGATGGTGTTTCCGTCGTAGGCAATGTCGTTGATGGTATCGTGCGAAAGCATGCGCCAGGTGGCCTGATTGGGAATGCCATCACTCGCGCATATCCTGCTGCATTCGCTCGCTTCTATTTTCGGCCACGCCCTGCCCATTTGCTGGAATGGGCAGGGCCAGAGTGAGATGGATCCGTCGCACAACCATTCACACCGAAGACCCTTCCTTTCCGCAATCATCTACAGACTTCCCGCGCGGACGCGCGCTAGACGGGCGGGGTGGAATGGACAGCCCTCGGACCTGAGACTATTCGGTTTGGGAAGCGCTGTTTGGCAAGGCCTGGGCGGGTACCGAACGAAGGGGGGATCGAGCGTTGCTAAGGGGTTCGCTTTCGGGTCCTAAATGACCAACCCATCCGGAAGCGAAGTCAAAGTCAGTGAGCCTGGGCATCGATCCGCAGCCGTCGGTCCCGATTCGCCACTCGGTCGCCATATTGGGGGACGTTCATCAGCGTCCAAGCGCTCACCTCCTCCGTCATCCGCGCTGCAGGTTGCGGCACCACACTGTGCCACGACGCGGAGGCAAGAAAGCATCCAGGCTTGTGCACGTTACATATGGGACGGCTGATGGACTCAGGGCTTACGCTTTCTTCGAACTGGTTACGGTCCCATCTGTTCCCGGAGGCAGGCTCTGGCTCGCCGGCGGCGTTGACCTGCTGGCAGGTTTTTTGGCCAGACGCAATGCTTTCTCTACATTAGCAAGTATAACGCGGTAGAAGAGCGCGTGTCAATGGCAGATTGCCAGCTCTCCCCACACTTCTTAACTCTCCCATTCGGGCGGGAGCCTGGCACACTTCTTGCTGCACAAACCGGATTAATACCCGCCATTTTTCGGGAGAGTTATCGACGGTATCCACAGCAGAGCCACAGTCTGATGGGGAGTTAGACCCAACAGTGTGCGGGCGTTGACCAGGAAGCGCCAGGACTGAGGCCGTTGCCGGGCATCTGCCCGTTTATCAGCCACTGTTCTCCGACGATCCTCCGATAGGAGTAGAACAGTTTGATCGAAAAGGGGTGCGCAAGGATGTCACACATCGGGTATGGTATGAGACTGAGTGGCCGGGGCATGTTTCTAGTGGGCGTGACGGGGGCCATCGTCGGCACTACTATCGGCGCAGCCATGTCACGGGTGACCGTGCCGCTTGCCGTGGGAGCGATCAAGCAAGGCATCATCTTCCGCGAAGGCGTGAGGGCGCGCGTGGAAGAGCTGCGAGAGGACTTAGAGGACCTCACAGCCCGAGCGGAGCAAGAGTACCGCGCGGAGCGAAAGGCTCAAAGACGAGAACCACGCGAGGGAGCCTAACTGATCACAAGGCGGCAACACGCGGACGAGTCTATCGTGGAGGAAAAAGATGTCCGACGAGAACCGAGAGGGCGGCTACCACGAGAAGCACAAGCACGAGGAGCACAAGCACGGGGACTACGGCAAGGGCAAGTATGAAACCGTCGACTGGGAGCGCTGGGGGCGTTCATTGCGGAGAACAGGCTACCTGACGCGCGTCTTCGCGATCTCTGCGGGGGCATCGCTGGGAGCGCAGGCGGTCATCGGTCTATGGCGCTGGCTGCGGCGACCGCCAGGTGGCTGATTCCCGTTGCGTCCTAACGCAAGAACAGGTCAATCGCAAATGGATCACACGCAAATGGATCACGTGTTAGTGGTTAACATGCTGCCCGGGCGTGTACGCTTGAGAGTGCGAGGGCTGTATCGAGAAGTCGAGCGGGCACACGGCATCGAGGAGGCGGTGGCCGCTCTGGCTGGAGTGCGCGGGGTGCGAGCCAATCCAATAAGTAGCCGTGTGCTGGTGGAGTTCGACGAGAACGAAACTAACCTCGACGCCATCATCTCCGCCATCGAGGGGGCTTCGCCTGTAGTGCGACCGTCGGCACGGAGAAAGGGCGATTTAGAGCCAGGATATGCCTGGGAAATCCTGCGCCTTGCCGGAAGCGGTGTTATTCTGAGTGGCCTCTTCGTAGGAAGATTACTGGGTGGCCTGCCGCTGCTTGCCGCCGCGCCCCTGGTCAGCGTCGCCTCGTTGACGACGCTGTTCACGGGCTATCCCATCTTCCGCAGCGGTTTCCTCGCCCTCGTCCGACAGCGACGAGCAGCGATGGACACACTCATCAGCAGCGCAACCTTTATGTCACTCCTCTTGCGTGAGGCTCTAACGGGGCTGGTGGTGGTTTTCCTGATCAACCTTGGTGATCTCCTGCAGTCTCTCACGCTTCGCCATTCGCGTCGGGCCATACGCGATCTACTTTCGCTGGATGACGGGTGGGTCTGGGTCGTGGTTGGCGAACAGGAGGTGAGCGTGCCGATCGCCCAGGTGCGCATCGGCGATCTCGTAGTCGCGCACCAGGGTGATAAGATAGCCGTAGATGGGATCATCGTGAATGGCGAAGCAGCGATCAATCAGGCGACGATCACCGGGGAGTCGCTGCCGGTGGCGTGCGCCGCGGGCGATACGGTCTTCGCCGGATCGCTCGTGGAGACAGGCCATCTCGTGGTGCGGGCGACCGCTGTAGGGGACGAGACAGCGATTGGTCGGATAATCCAGCGAGTCGAGGAGGCGAGCGAACATCGTGCACCCATCCAGCGCGCCGCCGATCACTTCGCCGATCACTTCGTGCCCTTCTCATTCGCTCTCTCGGCTCTGGTGTTTCTGCTCACGCGTGACTTCCGCCGCAGTATGAGCATGCTTGTCATCGCCTGTCCCTGCGCCGCCGGACTCGCAACCCCGACGGCGGTTGGCGCAGCAATCGGCAACGCGGCCAGACGGGGCATCCTCATCAAAGGTGGCCTGTACCTGGAGGCAGCCGGCAATTTGAATGCCGTAGTGTTCGATAAGACCGGCACATTGACGACAGGTATTCCACATATCGCGAGAGTGATCGCCTGCAGTCCCTATTCTCCCGAGCAAGTGCTGGCGCTGGCCGCTGCCGCAGAGCGCCACTCCCACCATCCATTTGCCGCCGCGATCCGCCACTGCTCTGAGGAGCAGGGGGTTGCCGTGATGCCTGCGAGCGACTACGAAACGCTGGTCGGTCTGGGCGTCCGGGCGCACGTCGACGGCACAATGGTGACGGTCGGCAACAGGCGGCTGTTTGCATCGATGAGTATCCCGATGCCGGCTATCGAAGAGGTCGAAGCGCGTCGGGAGTCCACACTCTGGGTGGCGCTGGACAACGAGGTCATCGGGCTGCTCGGCGTAGATGACACCGTCCGCCCCGAGGCCAGTGAGGCCCTCGAGCAACTACGGGCGGCGGGCGTGCGGCGTCTGGTGCTGGCAACGGGCGACAATCCGATAGCGGCTCAGCGCGTGGCGCAACTGCTTGGCCTGAGTGAGTGCTGCGCCACGGTGCTGCCCGAAGACAAGCTCGCCCTCATTCGCGAGTTACAGACCACCGGATATCGGGTGGCGATGGTTGGCGATGGCATCAACGACGCGCCGGCGCTAGCTGCCGCCGATGTGGGAATCGCGCTGGGCGCAGGTGGCACTGATGTCGCCATCGAGGCGGCGGATATCGCGCTGGGCGGCGACGATTTACGACAGGTCGCCGCGACCATTCGGCTCAGCCATCAGACGCTGCGGGTAGTACGCTGGAATTTCACCGTTGCCATCGGGGTCAACGCCCTGGGGATAGCCCTCAGCGCCATCGGCCTGCTATCTCCCCTGCTCGGCGCAATCGTCCACAATATGAGCACTGTGGCGGTGGTGTTGAATTCGACGCGGCTGATCGGTTACCGCGACCCAAGCCAGGGCTATCGGTTAGCCCGCGCGGCGAAGCCTAGCCGGAGTCCAGGAGGATCAGCCAGGCCAGATGGCGGCAATCCAGCCAGCTAAGTACATTGCAATATGTATAGCACGAAGCTTCACCGCAAAGGGCGCCAAGAAACCAACGGGGGTCTTGCGCCCTTTGCGCAAATGGTGTGGCCGAGACCGATGCGTCCTTCGGCGGAAGGACAGGTCGGTCTGAAGCCGTCCGGCACTTGAGCCGTACGAAATTTTGGGAGAGAAAGAATAGGAGACCCTGTAGCGCAGGCAAACCAATAAGAACCACATTCAAGAGGTGCAGGAGGTTAGCAATGACCAGGGTCGGAGTGAAGCTCGATTATACCGTCACCACATCCAGGGGATTTGACGAAGCGGTGGAGGCGGTGCAAGACCAGGTAGCCAGGGCATGGTTCAGGGTCTTGCACATCCATGACGTGCAGGCGACTTTCCGCGAAAAAGGCTTCGAGCGCGATCCCTACAAGATAGTCGAGGTCTGCAACGTCAAGTACGCGAAACAAGCGCTGGAAAAAGACCTGTTGCTTGGTTTGATGATGCCCTGTAAAATAAATGTATACGCAGATAACGGCCAGACCAAGATCAGCCTGATGCTTCCATCAGCCCTAACAAGCTTCTTCCCAGAGAGTGGTAAGGAAGCTGGCCTCGGGCCGCTCGCCGAGGAAGTCGAGAACATCCTGCGCCAGGTGGTCGATGCGGCTAAGTGAGCACACGCTACTGCCCGATCGCGGTGGAGACGCTGGCCGCGCCGCCCAGCGTAGTTTACAGCAAGAGGGTCGGCGAACGGGTCCGGACCGATGGGAGGTTGAGTTACATGCCGGTGTACGAGTATCGATGCGCTGAATGCCACGAGAAGTTCGAGAAGCTGGTGAGATCGAGCCAGTCTGAAGGGGAGGTGGCCTGCCCATCCTGCGGCAGCGAGTTGGTGAAGCGGCTGGTCTCGCTGTTCGGCTCGCTGGGCCTCTCGACCAGCTCATCCGGCGGCAACTGCGCGCCGAGAGTGGGAGGCGGGTGAGGATTCTAGCGCGGAGGATCGTGCATCCTCTCTAGAATCGCTAGCCAGCGCTAGGGGGCAACAGCGCAGTCAGACAAACCAAGTTCAGTTATCGGAGATATCTGTCGCGAGGGACATCTTACACCAGCGATGGATTGGGAGGGCGAAATGGAAACGACGCAGGCTCAGATGACCGTCAGGGTATACAACGACAGCAGCAAGGAGAGATGCTTCTCCTTTGGCTGAGGGCCCCGCTGGTCTCAGGAAGAGATCACGATAATCACGGCCCAACATTTGCGCCGCAAATACGGCGATGTCGTGCGCGTGGAGTATCTCGACTTCGCGAACCAGCAGACACGCGAGCAGTACGCCGCCGTTGTTGAGGAGATCGAGAGCAAGGACCTGATGTTCCCCGTCATCGCCGTCGACGACGACTTCATCGCCGAGGGAATCGTAGACTACTGGACAATCGCCACAGCTCTCGAAGAGCGGCTCAACAGGGAGCAACAGAACAAGGAAGTGTAGCTCGAAATGTTCGACTTCAGAATAAAGCGTGAGGAAACAGTCCCCGATATCGATCGTGAAGCCGTTTACGACACGGTCATCCTTGGCGGTGGGCCGGCGGGCCTGGCCGCCGGACTTTATGCCGCGAGGGCCGGGCTAAACACTTTAGTCGTCGAGAAAGCAGTGGTAGGTGGACAGATCGCCTTGACGGCCTTCATCGAGAACTGCCCGGGCTGCATCGAAGGGTCGGGGCAGGAGTTCATCGCCTATATTCAGAAGCAGGCTACCAAGTTCGGAGCCGGGATCGCCTACCGCGAGGTTGTCGGGGTCGATCTCCAGGGAGACGTGAAGACGATCGACACGCGGGATGGGAAGCTACTCACCCGAACGGTGATTATCGGGACTGGCGTCTCGTCGCAGAAGCTCGGCGTGCCGGGCGAGGAACAGTATCGCGGAAAAGGCGTGTCCTATTGCTCCACCTGCGACGGACCTTTCTACAAAGATCAGGAGGTGGCGGTCGTCGGCGGTGGTGACGCGGCTGTCGAGGAGGCGAACTACCTCACCCGCTTCGCCTCTAAGGTGACGATCATCCACCGTCGCGATGTGCTACGCGCGACGAAAGTGATTCAAGATCGCGCAATGGCTAATCCCAAGATAGAGTTTCGTTGCGGCACCGTGGTCGAGGCCATCATGGGCAATCACAAGGCGAACAAGCTGCTCATCAGGAATCTCAAGACGGACCAGAAGATCGAGATGTCGATCGGCGGCCTCTTCGTCTACGTGGGCATGATCCCGAATACTAAGCTTTTCGAAGGCCAGCTACGGCTGAGTCCCGAAGGTTACATCATCACGGACGAGAAGATGGCGACGAGCGTGCCCGGGGTATTCGCGGCGGGCGATATCAGACAGACACCGCTGCGCCAAGTGATAACGGCGGCGGCCGACGGCGCCATCGCCGCCACCTACGCGGATCGATATATTCACGCTGATTGAGGCAGGATAGATGGAGAATCTGGGAGTTGTGTTGCTGGCAGGGGGTATTCTGCTCATCATACTACTGAACAGAAAAGGCGGCGGAGGCACCTGAGGGCGCTGAGCCAGCGCGGCTTCGTGCAAGCCGCGTTACTGCAGAATCGACAAAGGAGGACACCGCAATGCCATTGATCCCGGTGGACGACCAGAGTTTTCTGAGGGACAAGTTCGCCAAAGAGCTTGTCAACCCGGTGAACATTCTGCTTTTCACGCAGCACGACACACCCTCGGCGATCCCCGGGCCCGAGTGTATGTATTGCAAGGAGACCCGCGAGCTCGTGGAGGAGATCAGCTCCCTATCCGACAAAATCAATTTGAGAATCTACGACTTCGTGGCCGACGCCGAAAAGGCACGACAAATGGGCATCGACAAGATTCCCGCGATCACCTTCGACGGCGACTCTGGCGGGCGTGTGAGGTATTACGGCATCCCTGCCGGCTACGAGTTCCCATCGCTTATCGAAGACATCATCGATATTTCGCGCCACAGCACAGGCCTCTCACAAGAGACCAGAGAGAGCCTGCAAAAACTCGACAAGGACGTCGATATCCAGGTCTTCGTGACCCCAACCTGACCATACTGCCCATCGGCGGCCAGGTTGGCCCATCAAATGGCGATGGAAAGTCCGCACGTAACGGCCGAAGTTATCGAAGCGTCCGAGTTCCCGCAGCTAGTCGCCAAATACCACGTCGGCGGCGTCCCGAAAGTCGTCGTGAACGAGACGGTGGAGTTCGAGGGCGCGTTGCCTGAGGACCGGTATATGGACCAGGTGCTCAAAGCCGCCGCGCCCCCTGACGCTTGATTTAGAGCGGTTTGCGAAAGGCTGGAGCTAGCGAAGTAGCTACCGAGAGGCCGAGCCTATCAACTTAGCGCGTCCCGAGACGGGATCCGTCTCGGGACGCGCTACAGTTACGGCGGGTTGCGCTATAGCAGTTTGCATTTTGATGTGGCTACCCGTAGCGCGGGGGCTCATCCCCCGCCCCGCCCAGCGGGGGACGAGCCCCCGCGCTACATTGCATACGCTCGGTATATCGGTGGCTGCTCCGCTAGCCAAAACCCTTTGCAAACTGCTGTAGCGTTCATCCAGCGACCGAGCTGGTCCGCAAGGGCGGGTTTCCAAACCCGCCCCTACCTTGCCTGACAAAGGTCATCGCAAACCGCTCTAGCCACATCCAAACGCAAACTGGTGTAAGCTACTAAGGAAGAGTAGGACGTCTGGAATAGTAGCCTACATATAGTCCCACGAGCAACATAATTATGCCGACGATAACCGAGTTCCACGTGGCCGGCTGATCGCCAGAATAGCGCAGCACCCACGGGGCGATGATCAGCCAGATGCCAAGGATTACCGATACCCACGGCAAATACGACCAGTCACGCATCACCAACACCTCCTTCATAACCCTACGTCGTAGAATCCTAATTTGCAAGATTCAGGCCAAGGAAACGTAACATAGGGTGGCGATAGCCGGGTGACCACAGCCGACCGGGGCCTTCGTCTATCATCAAAGAGAGCATCGCCAAGAACACCCCAATAAGCTACTCCGTGCCTCCTTGTTGAACACACCCCAACCGCATCGCGAATGCCCTGAAATCTTGCCCAATCCCTGGCTTGCCGGTTTGCTTCAGTTTTCCCACATATTGTGATATCATATAGCAGCTATTCGTGCGATTTCCGGAGCCGTTGTCTTGACAAAAAAGTTTTATGTAACCACGGCGATAATCTATGTTAACGCGCTGCCTCACGTCGGCCACGCCTACGAGATGATCGCGACGGACGCCATCGCCCGCTATAAACGCCTCACCGGCCACGACGTATTCTTTCTCACCGGAACCGATGAGAACAGCCTGAACGCCGAGCGAAAAGCTCGCTCGTTGGGGCTGCCCACCCAGCACTATGTGGATGAGATGGCCGCGACCATCAAGAAAGTCTGGCGCAAACTGAACATTTCATTTGACGACTTCGTCAGAACCACCGACGAGCGCCACAGGCTAGCCTGTCAGGAGTTCTTCACGCGCACCTACGACGCAGGCGACGTCTATCCCAGCACCTACGAGGGTTGGTACTGCGTTTCGTGCGAGGCGTTCTACCGCGCCGAGGAGCTGATGGATGGGATGTGCCCGGTCCACAAGACAAAGCCCGAATGGCTGAAAGAAAAGAACTATTTCTTCGCCTTGTCTAAATACCAGGATCGCCTGTTGCAGCACATCGAGGCAAATCCTGACTTCATTCAGCCAGAAGCCCGACGGAACGAGATACTGAGCTTCATTCGGGGAGGCTTGCAGGATTTCAGCATCTCGCGCTCCTCGGTGCGCTGGGGGATACCGGTGCCAATCGATCCATCGCAGGTGCTTTATGTCTGGTTTGACGCCCTGATTAACTACCTGACAGGGGTCGGCTGGCCGACCGATTTGACAAGGTTCCAGCATTACTGGCCCGCCGACGTCCACATTGTTGGCAAAGATATCACGCGCTTCCATTGCGTTTACTGGCCCGCGATGCTTATGTCCGCGGGGCTGCCACTGCCACGGGAGGTGTTCGGCCACGGTTTCGTCTACCTTCGTGGGGAGAGAATGAGTAAATCGTTGGGAACAGGCGTCGATCCGGGCGCCATCGTCGACGACTTCGGCGCCGACTCGCTGCGTTACTATCTTCTGCGCGAGGTGCCTTTCGGCCGTGACGGCGACTTCACCTGGGAGGGATTCGTCCAGAGACATAATGCCGACCTGGCTAACGACCTGGGCAATCTGCTCAATCGCACAGTGAGCATGGTCAACCGCTACTTTGGCGGCGTGGTTCCGACCCCAATTGGGGCGCCGACGGGGCCTGATGCCGAGCTGATGGCGCTGGCCGCCGACACGTTCGCCGAGCTTGAGCGCAGCATGAACGCGCTGGCGTTCAGCGATGCGCTGGTGGCGATCTGGCAGTTCGTCGGCCGAGCTAACAAGTACGTCGAGGAGAGCGCGCCGTGGGTGCTGGCTAAGTCGGACCGCGACCGCCTTGCCTCGGTGCTCTATAACCTTGTGGAGTCTCTCAGGCTGATCGCCCACGCCATCTACGCCTTTGTGCCTGAGACGGCAGAGAGAGCCGTCGAGCAGCTTGGCATCGAGCTCGAGATCGGCACGAATTGGGGGCAAACGCGCCAATGGGGAGGCTACAGGCCCGGCACCAGGGTGATCGAAAAGCCGGTGCCGTTGTTCCCCAAGAAAGAACTGCCGAGTTAGGAAGCGTCCTTGATCATCGACACACACGCGCATCTCGACCAGCCTGAGTTCGAAAACGATGTCGATGAGGTCATCCGCCGAGCCCAGGAGGTCGGGGTCGAGGCGATCGTTTCGATAGGGTTAGACGTCGCGTCGAGTAGATCGACTATCGCGCTCGCCGAAAGGTACGAAATCGTCTGGGCCACGGTGGGCGTTCATCCGCACTACGCGGCCACTTTCGACGAGGCCACGATGGACGAATTGCGCTCGCTGGCCAGACATTCGAAGGTAGTAGCCATCGGCGAAACCGGTCTCGATTATTACAGGATGAGAGCGCCCAGAGACGCGCAGATCAAGGCTTTCGAAGGCCAGTTGACCCTGGCGAAGGAATTGGGCATCCCGGTCATCGTACACGACCGGGATGCCCACGACGATGCCGTCGCCATACTGAGAAAATCGTCCTTGCCCCCACCTGAAGAAGGGGGATTCGCCGGCGTGCTGCATTGCTTCTCTGGCGACGTCCAGATGGCCTTTGAGGGGATCTCTCGCGGTTTTGCCATCTCGATCGCCGGGCCCGTGACATACCCAAAGGCCGAGCGGCTTGCGGACGTGGTGCGCAGCGTTCCGGTTTCGGCGCTGGTCGTGGAGACGGACTCACCGTTCCTTACACCCCAGCGTTTTCGAGGCAGGAGGAACGAGCCAGCTTACGTCCGATTTGTCGTCGAGCAGATAGCGCAACTGTGCTCCGAGCCGGTGGAGGCCATCGCGTTCGCGACCAGTGATAACGCCAGGCGCCTGTTCCGATTTTGAGGCAAATACAAATTCCCGGCCTGACCCAACTGACCGGGTCAGGTAGAGAGAGGATAAGTTGCCAGTAGCATCGATCTTTAGCACCGTTCAAGAGGATCTTGAAAAAGTAGAGGCGAAGCTGCAAAGCATCGCCGATGTCGAATACCCTGTGCTCTCGGCGCTGCTGCGCCACATCTTGAACACTGGCGGCAAGCGTCTTCGCCCTGCCCTTGCATTACTTTCGGCCAAGTTCCACTGTTACGATCTCGAGACGCTCATCCCACTCGCTTCGGCGCTGGAGCTCTTGCACACGGCCACACTGGTGCATGACGACATCATCGATAACGCCACCACCAGACGTGGCGCCTCAACCCTGAATACCATAGTGGATGGCAGATCGACGATATTGATCGGCGACTACCTTTTCGCCAGGTCTGCTGCTTTCGCGGCAGAAAGCGATAACCTCCGAGTTATGAAGATTTTCGCCAGGACGCTCACCAAGATCTGCGACGGTGAGCTCCGGAACATGCTCGGCAGCGACGATCTGGACCACACGCGCCGCGAGTATTATCGGAAGATCGAGAGCAAGACGGCGGCCTTGTTTGTGGCCGCTGTCGAGTCTGGCTCCGTTCTGAGTAACGCGCCCGAAAACGAGATACAGGCCCTCGTCTCCTACGGCCACAGCGTGGGCACGGCTTTTCAGATCGTAGACGATATTCTGGATTTCGTCGGCGACGAGCGCAAGATGGGGAAACCGGTCGGTAGCGACCTGCGGCAAGGCACCGTGACCCTACCGGCAATCTATCTCCTGGAGAGTCGGCCCAACGACGTCGAGCTGCGCAGGCTGATGCGCCACCACGGCGATTTCCCCGATCGGGAGGAGGGTATCAAGCGGCTGATCGAAACGATCGCCAATTCGTCCGCCATCGCCTCCGCGCGGAACGAAGCGCTAGACTTCGTCCAGCAAGCCAAGAAAGCGTTGTTCGTCCTTCCAGATAACAAGTATCGCCGCGCCCTCGCCGATCTCGCCGACTACGTTATCGAGAGAAGCAGCTAAGAACCACGCTGACGGCTTTCCCACGGTTCGATATTATGCTATAATAAGCTTCGATCAGTTCGCCTGCGGTGGAGGGGTGGCAGTGGAGACGCGACTGTTTAACGATCGAGACTCGTGGAACTTGTGGGTGGCGGAGACCCCTGCCGGCAACATCCTGCAATCCTATGAATGGGGTGAGCTCAAAGCGTCGTTCGGCTGGAAGGTCCTCAGGATCGGCATCAGCGACGAGCGCGGAATCTGCGGCGGCGCGCAGGTACTATTGCGTCGCCTGCCCATCGGGACCATCGCCTATTGCCCCCGAGGCCCTATCGTCCGCCACGACGACGACAGCCTGGTTCCGAAGCTATTCGAGGCGCTGCACAGAATTGTGCGCGACGAGGGCGCTAGCTTCCTCAAAGTCGAGCCTCCGGTGATCGATTCCGAAAACTTCGAGCGCACGCTGCGGCGCCTGGGATTTCGCCAGAGCGAGGAGATTCAGCCCCGCAGCACGATAATCGTCGATCTGACGCCAGACCTGGAAACGATCAAGGCCCGTCTCAATATTAAGACACGTTACAACATCGGCCTCGCCAGCAGGCGCAATGTCAAGATACTCGAGGGGCGCGACGACGACATCGCACTTTTCTATAGCTTGCTGCGGCGAACGAGCGAGCGAAGTGATTTTCTCATTCATTCGAAGGACTACTATGAGAGGGTCTGGCAGCACCTGAGGCCCAAGGGGATGGCACATCTATTGCTGGCATCGTGCGATGGCGAGATAGTGGCGGGGACGATGTTGTTCTTCATCGGCTCGCACGCCTACTATATGTATGGTGCGTCCAGTGGCAAGTGTCGCAACCTCAAGCCGAGCGATCTGCTGCAGTGGGAATCGATCAAGTGGGCGAAGTCGGTGGGCTGCACTTCCTACGATATGTGGGGCATCCCCGATGAGGTAGGGAAGCTACCTGGCGACGAAGGCGAGAGCCACCTAAATGGCAATGGCCACAATGGTAACAGAGCCGAGGGAAATGCACCCCGAGGAGACAGCATCCTCAAGATCGACAGGAACGGCCACAACGGATACAACGGCGGCAACGCCAACGGAAACGGCCAGGATAGAGGCAAGGACGACGGGAAAGGATATAACCGTGGCAGCATCGACAGCAACGGTCAGGCCGCGTCCTCGCCACTCTGGGGAGTGTACCTTTTTAAGCGTGGATTCGGTGGTCAGGTCGTCCGATACGCGGGCGCGTTTGATTACGTCTACTCACCGGCACAGTACTGGCTGTGGACGAAGGCGCTTCCCTTCCAAAGGCAGCTTTTCGGCAAGTTCAAGAAGCATCAATCTTCCAAGGCGAGCTAGCGTGGAGGAAACGTGAAGCTTGGCGAGCTTTTGAGCGCCATCGACCAAAAAGAGGTCTGGGGCGCGACCGATATCGATATTCAGGAAATCGTTTTCGACTCCCGGCAGGCCAAGCCGGGGGCTCTGTTTATCGCCATACCCGGCACACAGAGGGATGGGCACCTGTTCGTCTCCGACGCGATCGCAAGAGGGGCTGCGGCTGTGCTCGTCGAGCGGAAGCTCGCGCTATCGCCTGACGTGACCCAGGTCGTGGTTCCGGAGGCGCGCAAAGCCCTGGCCCTCGTGTCCGCGGCCTTTTACGGCTTTCCCGGCAGGAAGCTGCGGGTGATCGGAGTGACCGGCACCGATGGGAAGACGACCACGTGTACGCTCATTGGCTCCATCCTCGAAGCCGCCGGGCGCAGGACCGGTCTGATCACCACGGTCAATGCCAGGGTAGGCAACCGTTTGATCGATACCGGATTCCATACCACGACACCCGACCCGCCGGACGTGCAAAGATATCTCGCTGAAATGGTTGCCGACGGGGCTGAATACGTCGTACTGGAAACCACTTCTCACGGACTGGCTCAGCATCGCACGCTTGGCGCAGAATACGACGTCGCCGTGATCACCAACGTCACCCACGAGCACCTTGATTATCACCGCACTTATGACGAGTACCTCGCCGCCAAGGGAAGGTTGTTCGAGCAACTGGCGACCTCGACGCGCAAGCCGAGCACGCCAAAGGTCAGCGTGACCAATATCGACGACGCTTCGTACAGGTACCTGAAGCAGTTTCCCGCCGACGTGAAGCTGACCTACGGGATTTGTAGTCCAGCCGACGTCACGGCCGAAGGCATATCGTTGAGCGGCAAGGGAATCCACTTCACGGCGGTCACGCCGCAAGGCCGGTTCGAGGCTCAAAGCTCACTCCTGGGAACGTTCAACGTCTATAACATACTGGCGGCCATCGCCGTCGGCGTGTCACAAGGATTCTCGTTCTCAGATATCCAGATGGGAATCCAGGCGGTGAAGGGCATCGCTGGGCGAATGGAAAGCATAGATTGCGGCCAGGATTTCTCTGTGATCGTCGATTTCGCGCACACCCCCGGCAGCCTGGAGCACGTGCTGGAGCTGGCCAGGACACTGACGGACAGACGTGTCATCGTGGTCTTCGGCTGCGCCGGGCTCCGTGACAGGGAGAAGCGACCATTGATGGGGGAGGTGGCCGGGCGGCTGGCTGATGTCACGGTCGTCACGGCCGA
The DNA here is from genome assembly GCA_016189905.1 of Chloroflexota bacterium. Taxonomy (GTDB): domain Bacteria; phylum Chloroflexota; class UBA6077; order FW602-bin22; family JACPRP01; genus JACPRP01. Next base: position 29,704 of record JACPRP010000007.1, read on the forward strand.
GGACCCGCGCACGGAGAGGCTGGAGGCGATCATAGATCAAATTGCGTCGGGCCTGGAAAAGGCGGGCCGCCGCGAGGGGATAGACTATTTCAAGATCGGCGATCGAGCACAGGCTATCGAGTTTGGGGTGAGCACCGCGCAGACAGGCGACCTGGTAATCATAACTGGCAAGGGGCACGAGAGATCGATGTGCTTCGGCGAGACCGAATACCCTTGGAGCGACCAGGACGCTGCGAGGAAAGCACTCGGCTGCAAGTGATTTTGACGAGGGAGTATTATGAAGGTCTCGTTTCCCCACATGGGGCAGGTCTGGGTCGCATTGAAGACCTTATTCGATAAGAACGGGGTGGAGTGCATCGTGCCCCCGAAGTGCAGCAAGCGAACGCTTTCGCTGGGCACGCAATACTCTCCAGGCTGGGTTTGCATGCCCTATAAGACCATCCTGGGCAACTATCTGGAGGCGCTCGAGCTTGGTGCGGATACGCTGATCGGCGTCGCTGGACCAGGTCTTTGCCGTCTCGGCTATTACGCGAAGGTACACGAGCAGATCCTGCGGGAGCTTGGCTACGACTTCAAGATGTATACCTTCGACTGGCAGGAAAAACAGATCGTGGGGCTCGCCACGTTCATCAAGACACTCCTGCAGGAGAACTCCTGGCGCAAGATCGCCGGAGACATCAAGTTCGGGCTCACACAGCTTTTCTATCTCGACGACATCGAGCGATACACCCACGTCATCCGGCCAAGGGAGAAAGAGCAGGGCGCGACGAGCAAGATATGGAGCACAGTCGGCGATCGCATCTGCGCGGCCCACGATCCAAAGACCTTGAAGAACACTAAGAAGCAGATAATGGATGAGCTTAACGCCATCGAACAGATTCCCGGCATTCGCCCGCTGCGTGTGGGCCTGCTCGGCGAGTTCTTCGTGGCTACCGAGCCTTTCATCAATATGGATATGGAAGAAGAGATGGGCAAGATGCACGTGGAGGTCACCCGCTCCGCCTACGTCAGCGACTGGGCCAAGGTGTGGCTGTTCATCGAAGCGTTGGGGCTCGGCCACGGTGAAAAAGTCAAGAAGGCGGCCCGTCCTTATCTCACGCGCGACGTGAGCGGCGACGCGATACAGTCGCTTGGTGAGACCGCGCTGCACGCCCAGGAAGGCTTCGACGGCATCGTGCATATCCAGCCCTTCACCTGCATGCCCGAGATAATCGCGCAAAACCTGCTGCCTCAGGTGAGCCGTGACCACGATATCCCGGTTATGAGCATCATCCTCGACGAGCAAATGGGCAAAGCAGGCCTGGTCACACGCCTCGAAGCGTTCGTCGATCTGATGAACCGGCGGCGAATGACGAAGGAACGAGGGAAGAAGGTATCGTGAAACTTCGAGTTCCTTAAGTCCGTTCGAGACAGATTTACTACGATATACCACCTGAAATCGTACCTGGCTCAATGGGCCAACACCAGAAGACGCTTTGCCGGTTCCCGGTTCATTGACAATCGGCAGGCCCTTTGGTAAGCTAGAGGCGGCTGCAGCATGACTGGCTGCCTTCGCAGATTCTTCAGGAGGGAAACGTGAGCTTCGAAAACATCCTATATGACAAGGGCAATGCCGTCGCCCGCATAATCATCAACAGGCCACCGTATAACGTTCTCGATATCAAGACGACCTCGGAAATGAACGTCGCGTTCGACGACGCCAGCGGCGATAACGCGGTCAAGGCGATCGTCGTCACCGCGTCGGGCAACAAGGCTTTCTCGGCCGGCGTCGACGTTAGGGACCACTCGCCAGACAAGATGGACGATATGCTGGCGAACTTCGACAAGCTTTGCTACAACCTGTTGAGCAGCGAGAAGCCGACGATTGCCGTCGTGAACGGCGTAGCGCTCGGCGGGGGCTGCGAGGTGGCCATCTCCTGCGATATGGTGATCGCCTCCGAGAAGTCGCAGTTCGGCCAGCCAGAGATCAAGGTAGGGGTATATCCTTCGGTCGCCGTGGCCCTCTTTCCACGCATGGTCCCCTGGAAGATCGCGCTCGAGCTGCTGCTGACTGGCGATAACATCAGCGCGGCCGAGGCTAAGAGCATTGGTCTGGCAAACGTCGTCGTCCCCGAAGAGGAGCTGGACACGGCTGTCGAGAAGTTTCTGGCGCGGCTGACCGATAAGAGCCTGGCGATCCTTCGCGCAACCAAGCGGGCCTACCTGCGGTCCCTCGATCTTGGCGTCAAAGATTCGCTGGATACCCTCGAGGACGATTACAAGAACGACCTAATGAAGACCGAGGATGCCGTCGAAGGGATCAGCGCCTTCCTGGAGCGCCGCAAGCCGGTGTGGCGAGACAGGTAGCCTGACTTTAAGCAGCTATTACGGCGTTTTGCGCTATCGTTCGTCCAGCGACCGAGCTGGTCCGCAAGGGCGAGTTTCAAACCCGCCCCTACCTTGCCTGACAAAGGTCATCGCAAACCGCTCTAGCACCGCAAGATCGGGGCTGGACGGAGGAGCTGTCAACGGATTCGGGGAGCGGATTGAACGGATTGAAGGGTCTGACCCACGTAGCGAGCGCCAACCTCGTGGCACAGATCATAAATGAGTGAACGGACTGAGCGGATTGAAAGGTCTATCCGTTCAGTCCGTTCCTTGAGTTAGTTGACCGCTCATTCTGCAGCCAGCTTTGACATCATTTTGAGATGATCTTAATGGTGATCGTGCTCGTCGGCGTGTGAATGGCGGTGCGCGTGCTGAATTGGCCCGTGACGGTGGAGATGCTGGTGCAGGAGGTTGGCCCGAACCAGTAGATCGACGTCGTCCAAGATCGTCTGCGCATCGCCCTCGGCGATGGGCCTTCGCTCTTCGTCGCCGAAGACGATTACCCTGCTGGCAATCGTGGGAACGATGTCGAGCTCGTGCGTCGTCGCAATAATGGTTTTTCCGAGCCGGCCGAGCCCGGCGATCAGGTCCACGAGCACAGCCTTGCTGCGCGGGTCGAGATTCGCCGTCGGCTCGTCCATCAGTAAGACCTCCGGATCGATGGCCAGCACGGTCGCTATCGCCACGCGCTTCTTCTCACCACCACTCAGCTCGAAAGGGGCGCGGCTCGCGAGGTCCTCAACGCCCATAACGGCCAGCGCCTCTTGCACCCGGCGTCGCACCTCGTCTGGCGTCCAACCCAACTGCAGCGGACCGAAGGCCACATCGTCCCAGACGGTCGCGGAGAAGAGCTGGACGTCGGAATCCTGGAAAACGAGACCCACGCGACGGTGGAACTGCTGGGCGCGAGCCGGATCGTCGGCAATCCCGGTGACATCCTCGCCGAAGGCTTCGATTCGCCCGCTTACCGGGCGATGAAGGCCATCGAGTATCTTCAGGAGCGTAGATTTGCCGCAGCCATTGGCCCCCAGAATGACCACTTGCTCCCCGCGCCGAATGGTCAGGTCTACGTCCCGCAAAGCCGGGCAACGCCCCAGATAGGTGTGCGACAGCTTCTCGATTCGGAAGATAGGGGTCTCGGTATTCACATTCATGCCAGACCTCGATCCAAAAGCATTGTGCTGGCGACGAAGACGACGACGAGCCCGAGGAGAAGCCAGTCACGGTCAGCCATACGGAACTCCGCCAGGGTCTTGATCTCGCCGGTAAAGCCACGGGATACCATCGCCTGATAAACGTCCTCGCTCATCTTGAATGACTTGTTGACAAGGACGCCAGTCGTGCTCGCGATCCAACGGCGCTGTTCTCTTCCCTCGATCGGGCCCACCGTGCGGCTCGCGCGCGCGAGGAACAGCCCGTTGACCGCGTGCAACAACAGAAAGAGATACCGATACGTCATCCCGAAGACGACGATGAACGCATCCGGGACGTGGAGGATACGCAGCGACTTCAACAGATCCGTCCAGCGGGTGGTCAGCACCAGGAGGAGCCCCAGGGAGACCGAGGTGCCGGCCCTGACAACCAGCAGGATGGCGCTGGATAAGCCATTGTCGCTAACGGCAATTTGCATGTCGCCTAACGTCCCGACGGTCAAAAGCGCGCGCCCGGGCATGGTAAACACCGTCGGCAAGGCCACAATCGCCGCGAAGAGCGGCATGCCAAGCCAGACCCCTTTGAGCAGCACCGAGGACGGGAGAAGGGAAAGCCGCGCAAACAGTAATGATACCAAGTACACCCCGATGACGACAACCAGGTGCCGTGCCGTGCTCGCGGCCAGAAGCAAAAGGATCACCATCGCCAGCTTCGCGCGAGGGTCGGTCCCCTGCAGCAATCCGGGGAATCGAGCGTGTTCAGCGCTAAATACTGTTCGCTCTACCGTCTGGGATATTCCAGATATCGTCTTAGGAATAAAACTACTCAAGGCTCCCGCCGTGCCAGAATCATACGAACGGCAAACAAAGACACAAAAATCAGGCCAACCCCTATGATGGCCGACAAGACGTAGGCAGGTGCGGTATCGAGGAAGGCCCCTCCGCTTCCACTGCCTGGCAACTGATAGTCGGCAAAGGGAGCATACCGCCACAACCCGCCAAGCGCATTGAGCCCTGTCGGAGCATAACCGACCAGTCCCCGCAATTCATTGGCGTTCCATTCGCCGAACGCCCCTCCCGAGGCAACTAGTCCGAGCGGCGTCAGCGCCGCGACCAGCGCAACCGCGACCAGCAGACCACGTGCGCCTCGCCAACCGTGCCGCGAGCCTGTATCGGCACGTGCATCGTCAGGTAGAAGGTGAGGGTACGCCCGCAGCAGATAGGCGACGGCCAGACCCGTCAGAAGCGCCTCGGCAGCGCCGGCGATGGTTGCGTCGGCCAGCGCAACGGCCGGCACGGCCACGCTGAGTCCGTAAGGGTTATATAGAGCCTGCCCGTTCACGCTCCAGAAAATCGGCTGAATTCCCAGCTCTACGCCAGCCAGAAGACCGGCCGTGTTGAGTCCGACGTAGGCGCCGACGCCCGCGGCAATCGCCCGGCGCCTGGGACTCGGGACACCACCTTTGCAAAGCAGGCGATAGACCGCGTGTCCTGTCAGCGGCAACACGATGGCCAGATTGAACGCGTTTGCGCCCAGCGTGGTTATTCCACCGTCGCCAAAAAACAGGGCCTGAATCGCCAGCGTGACTGACATCCCGATGATGCTCGGCCAGGGTCCCAGGACAATGGCCATCAAGGTTCCACCCACCGCGTGCGCCGTAGTGCCGCCGGGAATCGGGATATTCAGCATCTGAATCGTGAAGCTGAAGGCGGCGAAAATGGACAACAAGGGCACCATTCTCGTGCTGATTCCCTGCTTCATCCGCTGGCTGGCTTTATACCAGAAAGGCACTGCCGCACCGTAGAGCGCTATGCAGGTCGTTGGGCTCAGATAACCGTCAGGGATATGCACTGTCTGGGCTCCTTAGCTCTGGCACTGCCTACAATTGCCGAAGATCGCCATGTGGCGTTCACAGGCTTTGAAATTATAGCGCTTCCTCAACGCTTCCCACAACGGCTCAAGTTCCTGCTCGTCAAGATCGACGATCCCACCGCAGCGCTGGCAGACCAGATGGTGATGATGAGCCTCGTCAGCGCGATGATACTGCACCCTGCCCGCCCCGAGGTCGGACTTCGTAATCAGCCCGATCTCTTGCAGCAGGTCGAGAGTCCGATAGATGGTCGAGAAACTGATGCGGGGGAACTGAGCGCGAACGCTGGCGAAGATGTCGTCGGCGCTAACGTGCCCTCGGCTCTCGTCCACCGCCCGCAAAACAAACATTCTCTGCGGCGTCATTCGATAGCCCAGTTTCTCCAGAGATCTGGTCGTGTCGGCTAAGCTTCTATCCAACTCTAACTCCAAACAAAACAGCCATGCCCACGAGCGATATATTACTACACTTCGGCGATAAATGCAACTATTTGCAATTGCTAACATTTGCAACACCACAGATTATGCAGAAATCAAAACAATGTGCTATCATTGCGGCGGAAACGGGGGGATGATGGTGAATTTGATGAGGTATACAATCGTCGAGACAACTGGCGCCGTCAGCTTTATCGCCGATTGCCATGCGCTTTCTGCCCTGGTCGCTGCCTGCGCGGAAGGAGCTGACAGCCTTGAGGATTTGCTTGACTACGCGGAACGTTATGACAAACGATTGAAGCAGTACGTGACCAGCGGCCTCGCCGTCTTTGACGAGCACAATGCCAACGGGAACTACACGGCGATTCACCAGGCCATAGAGTTCTGTTTACCGCACGAGGTTCCAGTCTTCCGCATCGTGGACGACAAGACAAGACAGGCCAGCCTGCAATCAGTCAAAGCAGGCGCCATCATCTTCAATCTGCACGATCGCCGCATCGTTCAGATTCAGAATACATATTCAGAGATTCAGCGCAAAGGCAAGGTGCGGATTCACGACGGCAACAGGCTAACCAGCAAGGTATACCCCTACGAGCTGCCGGCGGAGTGGTCCGTGGTGCCTAGAATGTAACTCCCTCAGGCCGTTTGATACCCCAGCTTAGCCAGAAGATGTCGGGGATTCTCTTCCAGCGTCCGCGCCACCTCAGCCGCGTCGAGCCCAGCCCCTTGAGCCACCTTGGCGGCAAACGATGGGGTCAGGAAGTCTTTCGGCTCGTGAGAATCGCTGTCCACCAGGAACCTCACACCGGCCTCGCGCCCGACACGGGCGACGTGGCCGTTTGTATAACAGTGCCCTTTGCGCCCGCTGATCTCGATAAAAACTCCGTTGGTCGCGGCCGTCGCCGCCACTTCGGCGGTAAGGAGTCCTGGATGCGCCAGGATATCGACATCTCCGCACGTCACCGCCGCCAGGTTCGTGCCGGGCTCGACCGGCTCGACGATGGTTTCGCCGTGCACAACCACTATTTTCGCCCCGTGCTCGCGAGCAAACCGCGCCACCTCGGCGATGCCTGGGGACGGTACGTGCGTGAGCTCGACGCCGGGAATCGCGATGATATTCCAGTGGCGCGCGCAGAACTCGCATTCCTCGATAACCTGCGCCAGCACCTGGGCGCAATTCCCCGGCCCCACGTGGTCGGTGATGGCTATCGCCCGGTACCCGTAAACCACGGCGTGCCTCAACACCTCGACCGGCGACAAGACACCATCGCTCAAAAAGCTATGCGTGTGGAAATCGTATACCATCGAATGTTCTCCTAGCGCATCATTGAGAAGACCGCTCGGCGGTTAGCTCGGCCAGATCGCTCTAAGCCGGCTCAACTGCCAGCCGTTGAATAAAATAACAGAAATCAGGTGCGGGTGCAAGGAAGGATGCCCGTGCTCGGATCGTAATGCCTCGCCCTGAAGTAGTACAGCCCTGCATCGGCGTCGAACTGCTCGCCCGTGAACCGAAACTCGTTGGCCAGCGTGCCCGTGATCGACTTCAAGCCGCCGAAGGCGTCGTATGTATAGCTGAATATAACCTGGCCCGAGTAATCGGTCAAGTTCCTTATACCGCCGGGGTGCGGAACACGTTTCCGCGAGCGTCGTAGTCGAAGTAGGTGTTGGTGGCCGAACTGTTACGAAGGTCCTGGACACGGGTGAGATTGTTCTCGCTATTCCAGTATTGAGAGACTTTCTTGTCGTAGGCGTCGATGATCTCCATCACCCGGTACTGGGTGTCGAAGCTGTAGGTCGTCGTCTTGCCCAGCGGGTCTCGACGCACGCGCCGCATTGGATCGATGCACGAGATAGGCGTGCCAGCCATTCTCGTGAGCGCGGCAGAGCTCTTTTGAGGCCAGGAACAGGAGGGGCCAAAACAGGTTGAGCAATGCCATTGCGTTCAGGTTAACACGCCAGCCTTTGTCCGGCATCCCCCAAGCTTCCCGTTTGGTGGCCACCCATTTGTCCTATTGGTTCAGCACGTTGAGGTCGAGAGAGGCTCTTCACAAAGGTGTCCTTCAAGACCGCGTGCGCCCTGGCGAGAAACAGATACATCGGGACGGCGGTCCAAGAGGGTCGCGGACGCTTGACATCCTGCCGCGCATTATATAACATATAAGCGCCTGTTTAAGGGTCGAAAAACCGATCGACGTCGGGCTCAAGGCTGGGCAGACCACAGTGTTGATAATGGCGATGAAGGAGCTAGGCTCCTGTTTCCGAGCGCTAGCCGACGCGAGTCGGTTCTGGATAGTCAAAGAGTTGTCTATTCGCGGCGAAATGAAGGTTTCTGACCTTGCTGGGCTGGTCAAGGTCAGCCAACCACTGCTTTCCTGGCATTTGCGCAAGTTGGAGCGAGCAGGACTAATCAGCACTAGAAAAGATGGCAGGCAAGTTCTCTGCTCGTTGAACCGGGCGCAACTCCGTCGATGCGAAACAGTGCTCTCCGAATTGGCGAGTTCAGACGGCTCCACAACTGTGCAGCACATTGGGACCGGCCGTGAGAAGTGAATTGCGAAAGGAGTTCTGGCAGGTTGGGCAAGATTAGAGTGGGGATTGTTGGAGTTGGTAACTGCGCCTCGTCCCTGGTGCAAGGAGTCCATTATTATCGCAACGCAAAGGAAGACGATTTTGTTCCCGGCCTAATGCACGTTAATCTGGGGGGCTACCATGTCAGCGACATCGAGTTCGTTGCGGCGTTTGACATAGATGCCAACAAAGTTGGCAAGGATATATCAGAGGCCATTTTCACGCCTCCGAATAACACATACAAGTTCGCGGATGTGCCTCTGACAGGCATAAAGGTCGAGCGGGGTATGACCCACGACGGGCTGGGGAAGTATCTTTCACAGGTGGTGAAGAAAGCGCCCGGCTCGACCTCCGACATCGTCCGTATCCTCAAAGATACCGGAACCGATGTCGTCATCAACTATCTGCCGGTCGGGAGCGAGGAAGCCACCAAATGGTATGTCGAGCAGGTGCTCACCGCGGGATGCGCTTTTATCAACTGTATTCCCGTGTTTATCGCTCGTGAGGCCTACTGGCAAAAACGCTTTGCGGACCGGGGTCTGCCCATCATCGGGGACGATATCAAATCCCAGGTTGGCGCGACGATAACGCACCGTGTCCTCACCCGGTTGTTCCGCGACCGAGGCGTCAAGCTGGAGCGCACCTATCAGTTGAACTTTGGCGGCAACACAGACTTCTACAATATGCTCGAACGCGACCGACTGGAATCTAAGAAGATATCCAAGACCAATGCCGTGGCCTCACAACTCGACTACGACCTCGGCGCGGACAACATTCACGTCGGCCCCAGCGACTACGTCCCCTGGCTCAGCGACCGTAAATGGTGTTATATTCGGATGGAGGGGCGCACCTTCGGCGACGTGCCGCTGAACGTCGAGTGCAAGCTTGAGGTGTGGGACTCTCCCAACTCGGCCGGGGTCGTGATCGACGCGGTCCGCTGCTGCAAGCTAGCCCTCGATCACGGGCTGAGCGGCGCCTTGATCGGACCGGCGGCCTATTTCATGAAGTCGCCTCCCGTGCAGTATACAGACAGCGAAGCTATGGATATGGTCGAGGATTTCATCGGAGCAAGAGCGAAGGCGGAGGAATAAGCGTTGGACATTGCTCAGAATACTGAGCGCACTCGCGAACCTATGTGGCGCCAAACAATAGCCCTGGCAAACCGCTTGAACCTGACGTACTGGATAATCGTGTCTCTGAGCTTCCTGGCGCACGTTCTCCCGCTGAGAATCAGCTACGCGATAACTGTCGCCCTGTCGTACGTGATTTACATCTGCTGGCCAGCGCTGCGGAAATGCGTCATGGCCAATATGCGTCAGGTGCTGGGCGATGACGCCGACGAAGCGACTGTAAGGGCCCTTACCAGGAGCGCCTACCGCAACTATTTCAAGTACCTGGTGGACTTCCTGAGATTCCCACACCTGAGCAAACGAGAACTCGAGGGGGTCATCAAGTCAAGCGGGTGGGAGCACCTCGACAAAGCGCTGGAATCCGGCAAGGGCGTGATCTTCGTCGGCTTCCATTTTGGAAACTGGGACCTGGCCGGCGCGATGCTGGCGTTGAGGGGATACCCACTCAACGTGGTGGCGGAGAGTTTTCAGCCGGCAAAGCTGAACGATCTCATTCAGAGATATCGCATCGAAAAAGGGATGAAGATCATCCCTCTAGAAATAGCCGCCAGAAAGGTTCTGAGGGCGCTGCGCCAGAACGAGATCCTCGGTCTCCTGATCGACCGGCCCGAGCCTGCCAGCGGTGTGCCCGTGGAGTTCTTCGACCGGACGGCGTCAGTGCCCGGCGGCGCAGCCACGCTGGCGGTGAAGACCGGCGCCAAGATTGTCCTTGGCTACCTTGTTCGCTTACCCGACAACACTTTTTCCGGGCTTATCTCACCGCATTTGGACTTCGAACCGACCGGCGATTTCGCGCAGGACGTCCAACTGGTTACACAGAAGATAATGGACATCGTGGAAGAGTGCATCCGACAGTATCCGGATCAATGGTATATGTTCCAGCATATGTGGGGCGATAATCAAACGGCTACAAGTAGCAGTTTTGCTTGATGCCGACTTATTATCTGTTCAGGGTCGCGGCGGCGATTGTGCCACTGATGCCGCTATGGTTAGGCTACTGGCTGGCCGACGTTGCCGCCGAGATATCGTACAGGGTGTGGGCTGGGGCTCGCCGTAACGTCAGAGGCAACCAGCGTCGGGTCCTGGGATCGATGGCAACCGATGCCGACGTCGAAAGGGTTACGAGGCAGGTATTTCATTCCGCGGCGAAGAATTATTACGACCTCTTTCGCCTGCCGAAGCTTGGGCTGGAAGAGCTGCGAAGAATCGTGAAGGTGTACGGAATCGAAAATCTCGTGGAGTGCTTGAGGGATGGCAAGGGAGTGATAATCTTCGCGCCGCATCTCGGCAGCTTCGATCTGGTTGCCCAGATCGCGCTGGTCTATTCCTACAAGATAACGATTCCTGTGGAGCGCATCAAACCGCAGAAGCTGTTCGATCTGGTAACCAGCACCCGAGGAGCGAATGGGGTTCAGCTAGTGCCCGTGGGTGGCGGGGCCTTAAAGCACATATACCGTGCTCTGAGCGGTAACGAAATCGTCGCCATCGCGGCCGACCGTGACGTGCTGAAGAACGGTATCCCCGTGAAGTTCTTCGGCGCAGAGACGACGATTCCCGAGGCTCCCGCCGTGCTCGCACAAAGAACGGGAGCGAGCCTGCTCCCTGCCTGTTGCGTACGAAACGGGGATGGGACATACGAGATCCACCTCGAGCCAAGGCTCATTCTGCAGACCTCGGACAATGCGAGGGAAGATGTCAGGGTGAACTCGCAAACGGTTGCACAGATCCTGGAGAAGTTCATACAGAGATATCCTGAGCAGTGGGTGGCTTTTGACGCGATATGGAAGAATTGAGGATCGACGCGGAGGCCGGTTTGAACGACAACGGACACGGTAGGATCGAGCGCTGGGGCAAGGCCGACCTGCACATTCATAGCGCGGCGGGGGACGGGCTAGCTTCCGTCAAAGCAATAATGGACTACGTCGAGCGAACGCGTTTCCTCGACGTGATCGCCATCACCGATCACGACGAGATGTCAGGCGCCATAGAAGCCCGCAAGCTGGCCGACCAGAAGGATTATGGCTTCGAGGTCATCGTCGGCTCAGAGATAACCACTTTGGACGGACATCTGATCGCGCTGTTTATTGAGAAGCCTGTGCGCATGCTGCAATCACTCGAGAAAACCATCGCGGCCGTCCACGAACAGGGAGGCCTTTGCATTGTCCCGCACCCGATGAGCTGGCTAACGCTCAGCGTAGGCCACAGATTGCTGGTCAGAGTGATGAGCAATCCTTCTCCGGAGATCTACTTCGACGGCATCGAAATGATTAACTCCAGCATTGCCGGCAGGGTTGCCTATAAGAAAGCCAAAGTGTTCAACGAGACGGTGCTGGGGCTGCCCGAACTGGGCGGAAGCGACGCGCACCATTTGCCGCTGATCGGCAGCGCGCACACGCTGTTCGAAGGGACGAGCGCGGCCGAGCTACGCCGCGCACTGCTAGAAAAAAGGACGAGGGCGGCCGGGAAGTTCCTCACGGCCAACGAGCAACTGCAGGGGGCGGCAGAACAGCAACTGAAGAGCCTGGTGATACACCCGAGCCAGAAGCTTTACCGCGCGATTAACTCCATGTTGAATCAGGGGCAGTAGGATGAATCCTTCTCATTTTAGAATTGGAGGAGAAGGATGAATTCTTCTCATTTTAGAATTAGAGGGGAAGGATGAAGATAGGCCTAGTTTCGGCTTATGACTATCCCTACCCGGGCGGAGTGTCGGAACACGTTCACCATCTGGAAGATGAGTTCAGACGGCTCGGGCACACTGTCAAGATCATCGCCCCTTCGTCGAGCGACATGGAGGAGTTGGCCCGGGAAAACATCTTGAAAGTTGGCAACGTTATGCCGATCCCCGCCAACGGCTCGATCGCGCGCATCTCCGTATCTTTTCGGCTTTCCGGCCGCATAAAACAGATCCTGCGGCAAGAACAGTTTGACGTCATCCACCTGCACGAGCCGTTGCTGCCGGCGCTACCGGTGACCGTGCTGCGGCACTCGCAGGCCCTCAATATCGGCACGTTCCACGCCTATCAGAGCAGAAGCCTCGGCTATTTTTATGGCAGGAAGATTCTCAAGCGGTTTTTCAACAAGCTGCACGGGAGGATCGCCGTGTCGGAAGCTGCCAGGGGGTTCGTGGCCAAGTATTTCCCTGGAGACTACAGCGTCATTCCGAACGGAATCGATCTGCGAAGGTTTCACAGCGGGGTGGAACCGCTGCCGCAGTTTCTTGACGACTGCTTGAACATACTTTTCGTGGGGCGGCTGGAGAAGAGAAAAGGCTTCCAGTATCTCCTGAAGGCCTTCCCCTATGTAAAACACGATTTCCCGAAGGCCCGCCTCATCGTGGCGGGGGGATACAGCGACGACGACAAGGCACAATATGAGTACCTGGCCGAGCGAGCAGGGTTGAGGGACGTCGTCTTCGCCGGCTTCGTTCCCTCCGACCTGCTGCCAAGATACTACCAGAGCTGCGACATATTCTGCGCGCCATCGACAGGAGGGGAGAGCTTTGGCATAATCTTGCTGGAGGCGATGGCGATGGGGAAGCCGGTCGTCGCATCAGATATCACGGGCTATCGGCACCTCGTGCAAAGCGGCGAGGAGGGGCTTCTCGTGCATCCAAAGAACGAGACCTCGCTGGCCGTGGCCCTCACCAGGCTGCTGGCTGACAGAGAAATGCGAGAGAGGATGGGCGAGAAAGGGCGCTTGAAAGCCCTCGATTACTCCTGGTCAAAAATAGCGCGACGCGTGCTCGACTACTACGACGAGACCGCGAAGCGGGCCGGCATCACCTTTGGCAAAGGCTATCGCGAGCCCGCGTCGTTTTTTAGACGCAGGTTGCGCCCCAGATTCTCGTTTCAAAGCGATTAGAAGTGATTACGGATAGCATCAAGAAATTCTGGCGACGCATAGCTGAATCGGTCGCCCGTGCCATTGCCTCGACGGGAATCACGCCAAACACGTTGACGCTTCTGGGTTTTGCGCTCAACGTAGCCGTGGCCGCCGTCCTGGGGCTGGGCTATCTGCAACTTGGCGGCATCCTGTTTCTCGTCGTCGGCGCGCTGGACACGATGGATGGCGCACTGGCCAGGGTAACGGGCAAGGCTTCCACCTTCGGCGCTTTCCTGGATTCTACCCTCGACCGTTACTCGGAAGCGGTCGTGCTTCTGGGTCTGCTGCTCGCGTACCGGGGCAAAGAAGACCTGCAAACGACCGTGCTCATCTACGCCGTTATCGTCGGATCGTTGATGGTGAGCTACACGCGGGCACGGGCCGAAGGCCTCGGATTGGACTGCGAGGTAGGATTGCTCGCGCGGCCCGAGCGCATCGTCTTGCTCGGCCTCGGCCTGATCGTCGATCAGGTGACGATCGTGCTCTGGATACTCGCGATCCTGACGAACGTCACGGCGGTGCAGCGGATGATTCACGTGTGGGGCCTCACAAAGAGCCAGGCCGAGGGCTCGCGGCGGTGAAGGGCACAACGCTTGTGTCTTTGGAACGAATCTCGTATAATTTTGTTGTCAGGCCCCGTTAGCTCAGAGGATAGAGCACCGGCCTCCGGAGCCGGGTGCGGGCGTTCGAGTCGCCCACGGGGTACCAGAAAAGCTTGATATATCAGCGTTTTCTCGTCGCCAAGCCCATTTCTCCTCTACATGACAGCATTTCCAAGTGCTGTCAAAGTGCTGTCAAAGTGCTGTCAAGGCTTGACTGCTTCCCAAAAACATAAACCCGCCGGTGTTGCTTCCGACGGGCGCTCGTGTTATGCTACTTCCGTCAGTCGCCTTAACCGACTGGCCACGCTCTGGGATGCTCCAACATCGCCAGGGCATCTTTCTTTTTTGATGTGCTATCCAGCTTCTACACCCTGGCCTAAAGGGATGCAACCGCCATCAGCGCCACTGACAAGCGCTTATCTCCCGTTTGCTGCCAATATCGCCTATTATCGCCCATTGTCTCCCTTATCAACTTCGCACTATAGGTCTTATGACAAGTTAGCTTACTAACGCTTGTATTCTTGGATGTAAGGGCGTGAAGTCAGTATTCAGCCCACGGGTGATAAGACGGGAGGGCATGCGCTGGCAGCTGTCGGACGTGGTCATCATTCAGCCCACGGGTGATAAGACGGGAGGGTGGCAGAAAGTCTCAACAAATCTCAACTTCCGGGAAACCTCATGGATGGCGAAAAGTCCAAGAAACCTCATGGATGGCTTGGTTGCTGAGACATGGTGCTCACTTCGGCGCCGCCATGCATAAACTATCCTAAAGTAGAGGATAGCGTACCGTTCGCATACAAGCACGCTTCGATGGCTTTTGCAAAGCCGCCGCATGGTTACAGTAAGTTACAACGCTCGCCTAGCTGGTTCTCGGTTCTAGTCAGTTTCTTGAAGTCGTCGAGCGTCATAACGACCAGGTCATCGGCGTGTCTTGTGCCCACGACGTGAAGCACGACCGTCGGCAGTTGCTCAGGGCTCGCCGCCATCGTCGCTTGCAGCATAGCTTCTAAACCAGCTTGCGCCAACCGCATTGTAAACATACGTGCCATGTCTCCTGTCCCGACAGGTATTCCACGAAAAGCCAGCCGTGGTACCTCGGACACTTCGGTTGCATCGTCATCACCTCCTACGTAGACAGGGCACGTAAGGCCACCAAAATCAGCAAAGGCGTAAGCGATGTTTCCACATAGGGCAGCATCACGACAAGTCTGACAAATAGTGGGCTCATTGCTTCCCTCGGATAGTTTTGGGCTTAACCTTGATGCCACGGGCGACAGGCTCTTTGGCGATAGTGGGATGCCCTCATATTGCACCTCCCTTACTTTCAAGTAGGGCATCCCACGCTGCGTCGTCAAGGTCCGGCTCGTCTCCATTTGTTGCTACCACGGGGCATGTGTAGGTAGAAGTCGTGGTAGCAACAAATCGCCATTGGTCGGGTCTGCTTCCCCGGCCCTCGATACGCTCAACAGCCCCAGCTCTGTGCAGCTCGTGGAGTGCTCGGCGCAGGTTCTCCCTGCCAGGCTTAGGCTCGTCGAACGCTTCCAGAAGCTGCGCTGTTGTCTGCCAGTCCTCGGCCAAGACTTCACGAACACGCCGCTTCACGTCTTCCAGGGCTACGTCATCCGGGCGTCCCAATGCACGATATTGACCATCGATGCTTAGTTCTAGCAACAGTTTATCCGGGCTCTCGTCGAAGCGTGAACGAACGCTTAGATGCCGCCGGCGCTCGGCATCCTCTCGCAGCGAGACTGCGATATCACAGCTTCCGACGAAAGCGTGAGAACCGGCGTGGTCGGTGCCCTCGGCGCCGGCCGCCTTGCGACGGTGATGTAGCACGAGCAAGGCGCTGTTCAGTTCCCTGGCCAACATAATGAGGGAAGCCAGTTTTCGGTGCACTAGACCGGCGTCGTTTTCGTCGTAAATACTGAGAAACTCACGGGCTGTGTCCACGATAATCACGTCGGGCGCCAGGGCTCTCAGTCGTTCGCACCACGTCTCAGGCTCAGCGCCATCCTGGAAGCCAAGGAGTAGATTACCGTGCGCTAGTTCGAGCTTGGCGATACGCTCTCGCCATTTTGGTTTGGGTTCTTCGCTGAGCCATGCTACACGCAGCCCGTCAAACAGCCAGTTTTTGACGGCGTGAGCAATGAGCGTTGTCTTCCCGGCTTTGGGACGGGCACTCAGCAGCGTGAATATCCCTCGCCCGACTAACCCGTCAACATCGAGTAGGGGGAACCACTCCACGGCGCTTGTGCTATCGCCGTTGGCCAGGTTATCGGCAGCGATGAAGCCGCTTAATGGGTCCGGATTTGCTGCTACCACGCCCTCAGTGTAGGGGTGCTCTGTGGTAGCAGCAAATTGTGGCTCGTAAAGCGCCGCAGCCTCTACCAGAAGCAGCAGCTCGTCTCTCGTGCCGCCACTGGCGAGCCAGTCCGATACATCGCCTTTGGGGGGCAGGTTCGGCACTTCGACGATACGCACCTGAGCAGCCCTGCCGTGAACACTGGCGGCTATCTGCTGGGCGTGGTGCCGCCCAGGGTCGTCATTGTCGGGCAGGATGGCTACCCGCCTGCCGCTAAGCTCAGCGCTGTACTCAGGTCGCCATTTCCCGGCACCCCCACAATTGGCTGTGGCCACCAGGCCAAGCCTGGCCAGGGCCTCAGCGTCCTTTTCGCCTTCGACGATGAACACCCACTCGCCAGGGTCCGCTTTTCGCAGCTCAGGAAGGCGATAAAGCACTCGTGGCGTGTCGTCGAGATGCCATATCCAGCCGCCGCTACCGTCGGGTCGCCGTTGGCGAAAATCCTTCGGCTCTAGCCGAACAACTTGATACAGAAGCTGTCCGTCGGCATTGCGATAGTCGTAGATCGCCGCTATCCTGCCCTGTGGTTTGTGACCGTTGCCGTTCGGCGTCTCGAACAAATCAGTCATCCTTAAGCCCAGAGTGTCGAGGATGCTTTCTGTCGGGCATCCTGCATGGCAATACATTAGCAATCTGCCGTCTTTCTCGGCAATACTCAGGGAGGCTTTCCGGTCATCGTGGCCAGGGCACTTCGCTTGATAGCCAGCGCCGTTTTGCCGGGCATCAGGGAACAGTGGTAGTAGGTCGCTCAGGTTCATCGTCATCACCATAGCGCTAGCTGCCGCTCGGCCACGTCCGCCGGTTCGGCGTCGAGCCGCACCACGTCAGTCACGTAGTCCCACTCCTCCCAGCGAACCGCCGTGAACCTCGCCAGGGGCACGAACCACTCAGGGCAACCGTCCGATGGTCGCAGCCAGCCTACACGCTCCACGTCGGCCAGGGGCAGGGCGTAGCATCGACCATCGGCGTCCAGTCGCACCAGCCACAGCCGTGCGCCGTGCTGTCGGGCGTAGCTCAGTATCGACGGTGGTATAGATGCGTGGGCCACGGTCTGGCGGTGGCGGTACGGCATCGCTAACACGGTCTCACCGAGCGGGGACGCCAGAACTAGTTTAGCGATGATGCAGGGGCGCCCACGCTTCGTCACCGCTAGCGCCACCGGGCGATACGGTGTATGATGTGGTTGACCGCTAACAACGGTCGTTGAACCTCGCCCGCTCCCCTGTCCCGCCTGCCAGCTAGCCAGGGTTGCGGGCGTCGTCGTTAGTCGGTGCATGGCGGCACCTCTTTCTTCTCGATTTCCTGTTTCTCTCGGATGAGCAGTTTCACGGCTTCCGCAAGCGTCACGTTCTTCTGCTTCGCCACCCCCTTGAGGGTTCGCAACTCATCTTTGCTAAGAATCAGCGTCGTCACGTTCGCACCTCCAACAAAAAAACTGAGTTCACTAAACTCAGTTTACAATTGGCGAATTGGCGAAATGGCGTTTCGCCAACTACACGTTTCAGCTTTGCAGATGAATTATTCTGGCCGTGTCATTCCTAGCCTAGTCTTCCGGGTATGTGATGTCCAAGACGTACCTGTCGAATGTGCGAATGTCGATTCCCGCCCTCTTACAAGCCGTGGTCTTGAACTCCCCAGCGTCGATAAGCTCCTGAGCCTCTCTCACTCGGTCCAGCGTCCCGCCGTGAGCACCGTACTTCGTGTTCGTGGCGCTCGCTGCCTCTGGCCCCTTCGCTGTCTCTCGCCCTTCCTCGGTAGAAGCGGCATCCGCCCCCAGGTATCCGTCTATCGCCGCCTTGCTCTCAGGCCAAGTCTTGCTTATCTCAGCCAGCAGTTTGATAAAGTAGCCTTTTGCCGGAGGGAAGCAACATTCCGCCGTCACACTGGTTATGTGTTCGGGGTCTCTCAGTACCCATTTGAACGTGATTGCCGGGCCACAATCCTGCTCTAGCCGGGGGTCTCTCCCTTCGATATGTGGGACTGAGCAAGTGTAATCGATAAATCCCGACGCTCGGTTCCAACGCTCATCAGGGTATGTGGCGTTTGGGCATTTCACGATGAACGGCCCTAAACAACCGCTCCCGCCAATACACGGAAGTCTGAAGTGTTCCGTGATATGACGGTCCCTCGTGGCATCGTCGAGGAACCTAATGATATACTCAGGGGATGCGGAAATGGGGAACGTAACTTTCAATGTGCACCTCCAACCAGGTTAATGAAGCTTGCCGGGCTCTCTCGTGGGTTGGCACAAGAGACTTGCGGGCTTTGGCCAAAGCCACCCGGCATCAGGTCAATTATACGGTTGCACGCCAGCTAGTTCAAGCTTCCTCTATCGCCATAGAAGGGAACGCCTCGCTTACATCGACTTGTTTCTCCGGCAGGTCCTCGTACAACTCATAAGCGGCGTCCTCGTCGAGCGGCTCTATTCTGTCCCACTCCCCCTGCCATCGTGTCAGATGCACCGCAAAATAGCGGCCCTTTGGCGTGCGGTATAGGAACGTGTTTCGCCCGTGCCGCTCGAAGTTGTGTCCATCCCAATACTCGTCATCGGCAATCAGGATGCTATCCGCCACTCGGTAGCGAACTCTGCCTATGACTTGCTCCATGCTTTCGTTCGGTTGCATTGCTTACCTCCGTTTCCATTCTGCTTTGATAGGGATATCCACAGTGAAGACGTACATGTTGTGTCCAGCGTGTCCGCAATGAGCCGACACTTTCACGAAACCGTCTCCCTCGGCTTCATAGTGGACCTTCGTCAGATACTCGCCGCACGTATCGCACCTGTGGCAACGACAGCGCACCAGGGCCAGCGCCGCTTCAATGATTCGATCATCGTACATCGTCTTCTCTCTCCTCCTACAAATCTGTTTGGTCCATCGAAACAGTGACATTTTGTGACTCACCACGGCGTTACATTGTCTGTCGCCGTAGATTGCGGTACGGGTTTAGTATTCCTTTGGTGATATTTTCACTGACTGACACACCCTGAAGGCGGGCCAACCCTTACACACTCATGGCGCTACCCCCTTTCAACACACCCTCCAGGGCTTCCACCGCCAACCTATCGCCATCGCCAAGAACGTGCTGATAGATGTTCAACGTCACCGCCGCCGTCGAGTGTCCCGCTCTCTGCTGCGCCACTTTTACGGGAACACCGCTCATCGCCAGGAGAGATAAGCTGATATGCCGCAAGTCGTGAATGCGGATGGTCGGCAGTCCCAGATGGCCACAGAGCCACCATAAGCCCCGTCGCACATTAGACGGGGTCGGCGTGGTTCCTGCCTCAGTGACAAAGATACGCTCGCCGCCCTTCCAGTTCGCACCCGCTTTGAGCTTCCAAGCAGCAACCCGTCCTTTCTGGCGTCTCAGCGCTTCCATTCCCCACAGAGGCAAGGTGATACTTCGGACTCCCGCCGCCGTCTTGGGCTTCGATTCCACGGGCTTGTTGTGGACGTAGGTAATCTGCCGCTCGATTCGGATAGCGCCCGTCTCCCAATTCACATCCTGGTTGCACAGTCCGAACGCTTCCCCCATTCGACAGCCGGATGCAAGAAGGAATCCCAGCAGATAACCGTGGTTCTTGCCCTCGCCGTTCAGCATCGCTTTCAGGAACCCCGTTATCTGCTCCTGTGTCCACAGAGAGGGGGTCTTGGGCTCTGCCTTGGGGGTATCGACAAGCTCAGCTACGTTGTTTGCCACCATTCCCCATTTTGCAGCGTCGCTAAGCGCCTTGTGCAAGACACGGTGACATATCTGCACGGTTCGCTTTCCTGTCGTCTTGTGCAGCACAGCGTAAGTTGTGGCGAGCCTCAGCGAAGTGAGCTTGGCTAAGTGGACTTTGCCCAGGGCAGGAACGATGTGCAGCCTTATGACGCAATCGTAACGGTCCGCCGTCGATGGCCGTAAACGGGGTTTTGCCTGGTTGAACCAGTCGTCGAGATAGTCCCCCAGGGTCAGCCGTGAAGAGGCAGGAAAGCCGCCGCCCCTTCTCGCCTGTTCGCCCAGCTTTCTGAGCTTCTGGGCCACCTCGGAACGGGTCTTGCCGTAGGCGGTCTTACGGATACCTTCAACCTGTAGGGCGCCTTGCCATCTGCCATCTTTTCTCTGTGTGATCGAACCTTCACCGTGAGCACGAATGGACACCGCTTTTCCTTTCCGATGCCCCGGTGACAGCATTAAAAGTGCTGTCAAAGTGCTGTAGAGGGTCCTTGGCGCATTTGGCGAGAGAGAATTGCTTGATATATCAGCGTTTTTGTCAGGCCCCGTTAGCTCAGAGGATAGAGCACCGGCCTCCGGAGCCGGGTGCGGGCGTTCGAGTCGCCCACGGGGTACCAGTTATTCCCCTATTCAGAGTTGAACTAGCCGCCTCTTCGCACAAAGGAGCGTAGCCGAAGTGGTCTCCAGGTTGGTGTCCGCCACGATAGTCATCACCATCACGTCTCGACGACGCGGACCAGAAAGGAGCCGAGATGAAGATCACCCATGATCCAGAAGTAGACGCGCTCTATATCGAGCTGAAAGAAGCGAAGGCCGAGGACAGCATGGATGTGGAGGAAGGTGTGATCGCCGATCTGGACGCCGAGGGCCACGTCATCGGTTTGGAGGTGCTTGACGCCAGCCAGCGAATGGGAGGCGATCCGCTGGCAAGCCTCACCATAGAGCGCCTGCCACTATCACTCAAGGTTTTGGGGCCGTAGTGCGTCGGAGGTAGCCGTGAGCAAAAAGCGTGGGCCAGGCGTCCGCGCCACAATAGGTCTTGCCGTTATCTCTTTGGTGGGCGCGGCTCTGGGTGCTCTAGTGTTGCTCGCAGCCCCTGGGTCAGATTCGCCATATCGCCTCAGTCTTACATCCTTCAAGGTAGCAGGGGTCGACATGCAGCCCGGGCTCGCTGGAGGAGACTACGTCCTGGTGAATAAGCTGAATCGAACTCCGACCCGGGGAGAAATCATCGCTTTCAGGTATCCGAAGGACGAGAGATTGGTCTTTATCAAACGAGTTGTCGGCCTACCCGGTGAGAGCGTTCGGATCGAGGACGGCCTGGTTTTCATCAATGAAATATCGTTGGATGAGCCTTACATCGCTGAAAGGCCAGGTTATTCCTGGCAGCCCACTACGGTGCCAAACGGTGCGTATTTTGTCCTCGGCGACAACCGCAACAATTCCCTCGACTCCCACATCTGGGGTCTTTTGCCACAAGAGAATATCGTCGGCGCCGTGGTCCTGAAGTACTGGCCCAAATGGAAATCATTAGCGGCGGAGACGATGACTGATAACCGGGCGAATCGTTGACGATGAGAAGCCAACGCAACCTCTGAGGCGGCGGTTAATGAATCGGCGGGAGCACGGGCAACCGTGCTCCCGCCGATGCTTGGTGAGGAGGAAACGTTGCTGGAGGCTATTGCTCGAACGTGAGCTTCGTTACTCCGTACTGGACGGCGTGGCCTATCTGGGCGTTGTCGAACACTGCTATGCCAAAGTAGGCCTCGCCCTTGGAATCGAACTGAACGTCAGTCTTGCTCCCGGTCTGGAGCTTGCGACTCCACTCCATCGTCCACAAGCCGTCTTTCCAGACGGCTTTCGCCGAGAGGTCGCCACGATCGCCGGCGAATGGCGCGATCACGATGCCTGGCACCTCATCGCCAGCCTTGTACTTGGAATCGTCGAAGGGCACCTTCTCCGAATCCAGTATCCAGTATGGCGGAGCGGGCTTGTTGCCGGGAAGCGCAAATGGTGGGGTCGCCTGGCCTTCTTTCTTATTATCGGCGTAGCCACCCGCGGTCTTGGCATCGGATTTCCGCCCTGCTTCGGCGGACTTTGTATCATTGTCAACATACTGATCGTCGATCTGGCCGACGGGATTTGTGCGCACTATCTTCATATGCCAGATGTCGCCTAGCTCGCCCTCGGCGTTTGTGTACTTGAGCGGCTTATCACGCCCTGACGTCGTGCCGTGGCACGTAGCCGCGCACCCCTGCTCGTTGAAACCCTTGATGCTACCGTTGATGTTCCAGAGCAGCGCCATTTTGTCCTCGTAGGCCTCGCTCCCAGGCAAGGCTTTCCACGATCCATCCTGCTGCTTGACCCAGGGTTGGCGTCGCAACGACTCTGTCGGGTCCTTGTACTGGGCCAGGAAATAGATCGTGTCCTGGGCATAGAGCGCTTTCATCGTGACGTCGGTCTCGCCCTTGTTTATCCCGCCGTCCACGTGAATGGTGAGGGGTTTGGCTTTGTTCCACACGTCCTCGACCGCGCCATCCAAGGTTGGAGCCTTGTCGGCTTTCGCGGCTACGAGATTCAGCACCGGTGGCTTCTCGGCTGGCTTGGCCTGGTGACAGGAATTACAGGTATCGCCCGTGCGGCCCGCGTGGCTCGCGGGCGCAGGCATGAAGCCACCTTGCTTGTGGCACGCGAGACATTCCGCCCTTTGCTCTATCGGCTGATGCGAAGCCGGGATGAGAGGTATGCCGCTTACGGCAGCCGGTTTGGCGCTTGCAGCAGGGGTGACCTGGGCGGTGGGTTTAGCAGCGGCAGCCGGGGTGGCCGGCGCAGCGGTCGGCTTCACTGGAGCCACCGTGGGCTTCGGTGCCGAGGTGGGCGTCGGTGTCGGTTGGGCCTGAGCGCACGCCGCGAGGGCAAGTATGCCCAGACTTATCAACACCACTGCCAGAAACCTGACGTCTAGTTTCGTCAACATGTTACGATTAACATCCTCCTTTTTCGAGCTTTGACGCGTTGGAATGGAACCCAACGCACACCATCACTACCTGGGATCATACTCAATCACTATAATGCCACTATAATGCCGCTGTCGCTATCCGACAATCCGCAAACATACGCCTTTTGTTTGGCGGCAATATGCCAGAATTGGTGGCGGAAACTATGTAGCAACAGTGGGGACATACAGGGCAACGAAGATCGAATCACGCGAAACTAGCTCGACGATGGATGTCGCGGCTGGTCTGGGGGGTAATGTGCGCCAGCCATCCGTCTTGTGCAACTTACAGCGTTTCAGGCAAGGGTTGGCGCATCCCTGCTCGCCAGTGGGGCACAATGGATCGGGGCGCGATGAATCGCACCCCGATCCATTGTCGGCGATCCAATGCTTTCGCAAAATGCTTTAAGTGCGAGGAGCGATCATGCCT
This sequence comes from Chloroflexota bacterium, assembly GCA_016189905.1. Lineage (GTDB taxonomy): Bacteria > Chloroflexota > UBA6077 > FW602-bin22 > JACPRP01 > JACPRP01. Next base: position 53,216 of record JACPRP010000007.1, read on the forward strand.
TTCCGGATAGCGTACTGTACAACCTCACTGCGGTTGTGCAGGTCAAGCTTCTCCATTAGGTTGGCGCGATGGCGCTCCACTGTTCTTGGGCTCAGCGCTAGCATGATTCCTATCTCCCGGGCGGACCTGCCCTCTGCCGTCAGGCGCAGGATTTCTCGCTCTCGCTCTGTCAGGAGGCTGTAGCTTTCATGTTCCTCACCGGACTGCACACGATGAAGGTAATCATCCAACAGCTTCCGCCCGAGGCGGGGATGAAAGGCCACTCCTCCGCGAGAGACGATCCGCAGCGAAGAGACAACTTCATCGGGCGTGGCCTCCTTAAGTATGTAGCCGGACGCACCCAGGCTTACTGCCTGAAAGAAATATTCCTCATCGTCGTGCATGGTGAGCATCAGCACTCGGGTATCGGGATTTGTCCGCCGAATCTCGCGAGTGGCCTCCAATCCGGACAGCCCGGCCATGGCCACGTCCATCAGCACGATGTTTGGAGCCAACTCGCGCGTTTTCGCCACGGCTTCGGCGCCGTCACTGGCCTCCCCGACCACCTCGATGCCCTCCTGCGATTCGAGAAGAAGCCGTATGCCGGCCCTCACGACCGCGTGATCGTCTGCGATTAATACTCGAAGAATGTCCACGGTTGATCAGTTCCTTTCCAACGTGGGAAGTCGAACGTCGAGTCTTGTGCCTTTACCAGGACCGGAGTCGATAACCACCGTACCGCCCAATAGCAGCGCCCGCTCGCGCATACCCATGATTCCAAGCCCACACCCGCTCTCCAGATGTGCCGTTGCCTTTGCAGGGTCGAAGCCGATGCCGTTGTCTTCCAAGACAGCTCTCACCTCCGAGCCATTGCGATCGAGGCGAAGCACGGCACGCGAAGCCTGGGAGTGCCGCGCGACGTTGTTCATCCCCTCTTGCAGGATGCGGAACAACACTGTCTCTACCTCCGGCGCAAAGCGTCCTTCCAGATCATCGGCGAAGATATCGAAGTGCACCGAAGAACGCCTGCCAAGGTCCTCAGCCACTCGGCGCAAAGCTGGCGCCAGCCCGAGGTCGTCAAGAAGAGCGGGCCGCAGGCCGAGGATGATCTGCCTGACACCATCCAGTGTGTGGACAGCTATCTCACGTACATCTTCAAGAATCTCACCCGCTTTCGCCGAATCACGAGGCAAAGTCTCGACGGCTGTCCCAAGGCCAAGTATGACAGCGCTAAGACTCTGGCCCGTCTCGTCGTGCAGCTCTCGGGCCACCCGCTTGCGTTCCTCCTCCTGCGCGGCTATCACATGCGCGTAGAGCTGGGCGCGAGCCTCACCCGTTCGCTGCAGCTCAGCCCGCTCCTCGATAAACCTGTCGGTCTCAAGCTGAAAAACCTGGATGCCTCTGATAACGCCAAATGCTATCCCGAATCCAGCGATAGAGCGCAACACGGGAGCAGGTATCGTTCCCATGCCCACGAAGAACGCGAGATCAGAAAACGCTGGAAGTGGTCCCGCGTTCCCTGTCGTCGATACTACCCATTCGCCTCGGGACGCAAGCAGCCCAGCCACGATAGCGTAAAACGCGAAGCAAACGGCGGTCCAGCGGAAGTACCAGACGATGCGTCCTGATCCGGCGAGCGCCACAATGTTGGCCTGGCGAATCATCCCGAAGCACGCCAAAGCTGCCCCAGTGAAGCCGATAAGGACCCGCGCCAGATCTGTGGTCAACGGCAAGCGTATCGAAACTCCTTCCCCAGAGGCTACCACCGCCCCGGCGGCAATCGATAGGGATAACCAGGCGAACAAAACCATCAAGGGAAATACGCGGAGCAACCAGGTATGTTTTGCGGTCGGGAAGGCAACCAGCCCGGCAAATTGCAGAAGTAGATAGAACGATATGACTAGAGTCAAAGTGCGAATGTCCTCAAGCGTTGTCACCGCGCCCGCGGAGAGATACGCCGCCTGAATCGGAATGAACGCGTGCCCCCACTCGTACACCCCGTGAACTATGCCAAACGCGGCCAGCCATTTGAGGTGACGTGCGAGATCGAGACGACTATGCTTGCGCGATTGGAACGCAATAGCGAGGCCCAGCGTGAAAAACACCTGCCCGTAGGCAAAGTAGACGATGACCTCGTTGATTTTCAGGACGTCCAGCAGGTTTTCCACTGACCGTCAATCTCCACTCAGCCTTTTAACACTTGCTCTACAGCGGTTTGCGTTAATATTGACCACTCGGTTCGCTGCTGATGGCGACTGCCAGTCGCCCGTACACAGCCTACACACGCTGGACGACAGCTCGATCTTATCGCAAAACGCTACAAGCGATCTGATAAGGCCTGCCCTCACTCTCGATGCAGATGGCTTATGAGTGCAAGCGACGCTATTATAAGACACATTGCTAAATCGGTAAACAAACGTTAGACAAAGCGCGTGTCCGTGCAGCGTTGGATCACCGACGAGGAACAATCCAGCTAACATGTGGTTATCGCAGGATGTTGTTTGCGCTCACCCACTGCAATCGCTCTCCCTCGATCCAGGCGCTTCAAGCATCCGGCAGAGGATGGTGAGCCCCTTCAGAATAGCCTCTAGCTCTTCAGGCTGCACTCTACGCAGGGCATCCATTATGCGCCCGAGCCGGCGTACTGGTAGCACCTCTCGCACATAGGTTCTGACCGGCTCGGTCAGATGGATTCGGATGAAGCGCCTGTCCATCGGGTCTGGCCGGCGCTCCACCATCTCGCGACGCTCCAAACGATCGACTATGCCTGAGACCGTGCTGTGGGCAAGGCGCATCCGCTGGCTCAGATCATTAAGGCTCAAGCCATCCGCCTCCATCAGCTCGACTAGCACGCTCACCTGGGGCAGGGTCAGCCCGCTCGCCGCGATCTCCACCCTGCGATGCTGCCGCAGGCGCTGAATTAGAACGCGTAGCGCTTCCTCGATCTGCCCGGCTGCACGCTCCAGGTCTTCGTCTTTAAGTGGCGTTAAGTCTTCGGGCATCAACGGAACTCCAATATCTGGCATAGCAGGCTCTTTGCACCCAGCCGGTCCCGCGCCGGCTGAAGCCGTCGGCTACATCTCCACATCGCATCCCCACGTATACGTCTCTCTGTGTCTACTCTGAAAATAGATTTTCATCCCTGGTGGTCCTTCCTCGCGAAGGATGGGTAACTCCATGTTGCACAGGGCCTCGAACTGTCCTAACGGCCAAAGCCGCTGTCGATCGTCTGGCCATCCGGCGAGCCGTCGGAAGGCAGATCACGGAACTGGCGGCGATAGAGGTCGGCGTAGAGGCCGCCGTGTGCGATCAGCTCGCGATGGGTGCCCTGCTCTGCTATCTGACCGTCTTCTATGAGCAGTATATGATCAGCATTGCGGATGGTACTTAGACGGTGGGCGATGACGAAGCTGGTTCGCCCCTTCAAAAGCACTGCCAGGGCTTGCTGAATGAGCGCCTCGGTTCGAGTATCCACGCTCGAGGTCGCCTCGTCCAGAATCAGAATCCGGGGATCGGCGAGAATCGCTCGGGCGAAGGCTATCAGTTGACGCTGGCCCTGGCTCAGCGTGCCCCCCTTCTCCCCAAGCACCGTGCTATAGCCTTGAGGCAGAGCGATGATGAAGCCGTGGGCGTTGACGAGCTTCGCCGCCGCTTCTATCTCCTGGTCGGGAGCGTCAAGCCGGCCGTAGCGGATGTTCTCAGCTATGGTCCCCGCGAACAAGAAGCTGTTCTGCGGAACGATGCCCATCTGTCGCCGCAGCGAGGCGACCGTCACCGTGCGCAGGTCGGCCCCATCTACCAGCACCTGCCCCGCCGCCACGTCGTAGAATCGCGCTATCAGGTTGGCGATGGTCGTCTTGCCCGTGCCGGTCGCACCTACTAGCGCGATGGTCTGCCCTGGCTTGACCACGAAGCTGACGCCGTCAAGGACCATGTGAGATGGACTATAGGCGAACTGGACATCCTTGAACTCGACCTGACCCTCAATCTGATCGAGGGGCACAGCGTCCGGCGCGTCGTTCAGATCGACCGGCGTGTCTATCAGATTGAAAGTGCGCTCAGCCGCGGCAAGGGCCGATTGCGACTGGGCGTAGAGCAGACCAAGCTGCTGTATCGGGTTGTAGAACTGCTGGACGTAAGCCAGAAAGGCGACGACGACCCCGACGGTCGCCTGGCCGTGAATAGCAAGGTAGCCACCGAAGCCAGCGATGATCCCGATCGAGATCGTGCTGAGCACGTCCATGGCGGGAAAAAGTGCGGAGGTGACGGCGGTGGCGCCGACGTTGGCATCCCGGTTCGCAGCGTTCCGTTGGGCAAAGCGTGCGCGGTTCACGTCGGTCCGATTGAATGCCTGGGCGACCTTGACCCCAGCGATATCCTCCTGGAGGTTAGCCGACACATCGCCGATCGTCTCTCGGGTTCTTCGGAAAGCCCGTCGAGCCAGGCCGGACAAAAAGCTGGTGGCGAAGAACATCGCCGGCAGGACGATGAAGCTCGCCAGAGCCAGCTCAAAATTCAACGCGAGCATCGCCACGACCATTCCTAATAGCGCGAAGAACCCGCTCAACGCCTGAATCAGCCCCTGACTCAGCACGACGTTGATCGCCTCGACGTCGTTGACCAGTCGAGACATGAGGTCACCGACCTCGTTGCGGTCAAAGAAGCGAAGCGATTGGCCCTGCAGCGACCGGAAGATCGAAAAGCGTATGCGCGCCAGCGTCATCTGGGAGAGCCAGCCCATTATGTAGGTTTGAAGCACCCGAGCGACAAGCGCGGCCACGTAGACGCCGATGAGCGCCACCATCAGGAGAGAGAGGCCATCGATCTGGCCGTTGGCGATGTACTGGTCGATAGCCACGCCGATCAGATATGGCCCTGCCGCGCTGGTAGCGGCGATGACAAGTGTCAGCCCGAGAACGACCAGCATCCGGTGCCAGAAGGGACGGGCGTAGCTGAAGAGGCGGCGCGCAACCGCCGCCGAATCCCTTGCCTTGCCCTCGGTTGTCGACGCGGTGGCCTGCAAATGGCCGTGAAACATGCTCATTCCTCCATCTCCACGGCTTCGCCAGGAACAGGCACGTCGTCGTGAAGCTGCGAGGCGACGATCTCGCCGTATAGCGCGTTTGTCTCCAGTAGCTGTTCGTGCGTGCCCCGGGCGACGATTCGCGACTGATCGAGCACCAGGATCAGGTCAGCATTTCGAACCGTGCTGATGCGCTGAGCGATGACAAAGGTCGTCCGGTCTTCTATGAGACTGGACAGCGATTGCTGAATTTGGTACTCCGTCTCGGCGTCGACTGACGAGGTACTGTCATCCAGAATCAATATCGGTGGCTCGAGCAGCAGCGCGCGAGCGATGGCAATGCGCTGCATCTGGCCCCCGCTCAGACCCACACCCCCCTCGCCTATCCTCGTGTTGTAGCCTTCAGGCTGCTCGAGGATGAAGTCGTGAGCGTGGGCCAACTTGGCCACCCTTACCACATCGTCTAGAGACGCGTCTGGCACGCCATAGGCGATGTTCTCTCGGATCGTTCCTGAGAAAAGAATCGTATCCTGAAGAACGATCCCGATCTGGCGGCGCAGGCTGCCGACGGTCACATCACGCACGTCTCGGCCGTCAACGGTGACACGACCCGCGGTGACGTCGTAGAAGCGAGGAATGAGATTGATGATCGTGCTCTTGCCGGCGCCGGTCGTTCCGACGATGGCCACCGTCTGGCCGGGTTCGACGACGAAGCTGGCGCGTTCGAGCACGTTCCGCTCTGCTCCGACATAGCGGAAGCTGACATCCTCGAACGTCACCCGCCCTTTGACCTCAGGCAAAGGCACCGCGCCAGGACGATCGTTGACCTCGCTCTCGGCATCGACGACCTCGAAGATGCGAGTTGCCGAGGCGCCAGCCCGCGCGATGCCCGCCGAGACCATGCCGAGGATGAACGCCGGGAACATCAGCAGGCCCAGGTAAGTGTTGAAAGCCACAAGCTCGCCCAGGCTCAATTCACCCGCGACGACCTGGCTTCCACCGTACCACAACACCGCGACCGTGCCGAGACTGGCGATGAAAAACATGAGCGGGAATGAGGTGCTGAAAACCCGAGCCACCCTGATGTTTTGCAGGAGCAACTCGTCGTTAGCCCTGGCGTAGCGATCAGCCTCGTATGGTTCACGAACGAACGCCTTGACGACGCGGATGCCCGCCAGGTTTTCCTGCAGGATCGTGTTCAACTCGCCCAGGCGAGCCTGGACGCCCATGAACAGCGGATGAGCCCTGGAGATGAAGATGATGAAACTGGCGAAGATCAAGGGCAGGGTCATAAGCGTCACCAGCGCCAGGCGCCAGTTCATCAAGAGCAGGATGGTCGCGGCGCCAAAGAACATAAGAATGGCGCTCAGGAGCTGTAAAAAGCCCTGGCCCGTGAACTGGCGCACCATCTCGACGTCGCTTGTGACCCTGGTCATCAGTTGCCCCGTTTGCGCCTGGTCGTGAAAGCTGAAACTGAGCGTCTGAAGCTTGCCGTAGATGGCATTTCTCATGTCGTAGGCGGCGCCCTGCGAGGTTTTCTCTGAGAGATATCCCTGGGTAAAGCTGAACCCTCCGCGAACGATCGCAACGCCCAGGAGTCCGGCCGCCACCGCAAAGGTCGCGCCGAGATCCCCCTTCATAATGCCATCGTCGATGGCCCTGCGAATCAGTTGGGGATAGGTGAGATTGGCCACCGCGACAAGGGTCATGCTGATGAACGCGCCCAACGCCGAGGCCCAATATGGTAGAAGATAGCGCAAGGCTTGACCTAAAGGTCTCATCTCTCAAATCCCATCAATCGCGGCATCAGGTGGTCGAGGATAGTTCGAGTCAGCGCCAATCCCCACGCCGTGTCCTACGAACCGCTCAATCATCGCCAGAATATGTAGCATACGACGTGTCGTACACTACGTATTTTCCCTCATTACCGGCTGGTTGTCAAGACAAATTGTGGTATAATCGTCCCTGGAGTGTGAATACGCTGATGGAACCAGTATCTTTGGCGTCTATTTCGGCCAGTTTGGACCCAGGTCTCGCTGCAATAGCCTTTCCCGTCGCGTTCAGGGCTGTTGGCGCGATGGCAATATTATTGATAACCCTTGTGATGGCTGGCAAGGCGCGCAGAGGCACGGCGGCCAGCATCGGACGTACGAGGGCTGATCCCAATATCGCCGTGTTCGTCGGCAGGTTTGCGCATCTGGGGGTGTTGACCATCGGCGGGTTGATAGCCCTCGGCATAGCGGGCATCGACTGGACAGTCATCCTGGCCCTCGCCGGTGCTATTGGTTTGGCAGTCAGCCTGGCAGTTCAGGATGTGCTCAAGAACCTGGTAGCCGGCCTCTACCTCCTGATGGAGCGCCCATTCAGGGTAGGGGAAACCATCAAGGTCAGGGATTTCACTGGCAGGGTTGAAGACATAGGTATCCGCACGACAGTGCTGCGCACGGATGATGCTCTACTGGTGATCGTGCCCAACACCGTCATGTTTGCCGATGTGGTCGTGAATAAGAGCGCCCGTAAGAGGGCACAGGATGGCGTCGACGAGGACGAGAAACCGGCCGCGGCCGAGATACCCCTGAACAGATGTCAATAACCGCCTGTCGCCCCGTGGCTCCCTTTAGTACAACTCAAAACACCGTGCCCTGATAGCTTGGCCCCTTGATTGTTGGCATCAAATTTGCTTGACTTCTCTTGTCCCTAAGGGGGTAACCGATTAATGAAAAGGAAAACAACACCAACCATCGATGAGATGAGAGAGAAAACGCTGCCTATCCTGGCCCGTTACGGCGCCAAGCGAAAAGAGGCCAGCCCTAAGCCCACTGTCCTTGGCTAGAGTGGAGGATGGGCGCCGGTCCCGAAACACGCCACGATCATTTCCTACGATCATTCCCCTAAGATCTGCACCAGAACATCACGTCGACGTGGGCGATTGTCGAAGTCGACCAGGATGATCTGCTGCCAGGTCCCGAGGCTGAGGCGCCCGTTCTCGAATGGGATCGTCAACGAGGGCCCCATGACGGTCGCTCGAATGTGGGAGAAGCCGTTGCCGTCACCCCAGCGTATATCGTGATTATAGGGGATGTTGCTTGGGATGAGTTTCTCGATGGTGCGCTGCAGATCGGCCACAAGACCGGGCTCGTACTCCATTGTCGAGACAGAGGCGGTAGATCCTTTGACAAAAACCGTTACCAGGCCGCCACGGACCCGTGACGCGGCAACCTCCAGCTCCACCTTATCTGTTATGTCGATCACGTCCGCGAATCCCTTAGACTGCACGGCGAAGGTGGCTGAAACGATCATCGGTTACCCTCACCAGCCGTAGCTTAAGCGCATCCACAGCCGCGTGGGCAGGTTTGCCGCCTGCATCTTACGCTGGGTTGCCTCGATGTCGTAGCTGATCCGACGGTACGAAATCGTGCGCTGGTCCAGGTCCAGAACTATATACCTCGCCTCCGGAATGCCATCACGCGGCTGTCCCACACTGCCGGGATTGACGATCAAGCGGTCCTGTGCCAGTTGCAAAGGCGCATCGTAGGTCGGCTCGACCGCTATGCAGGCACCATTCGACACAGGTATGCCGACAAGCGAAGGGTCAGGCACAGTCGGCGCGTGGCACGAGTAAATCACCGGAATATGGGTGTGCCCCACAAAGCAATACGCGGTGCCAAAGTGGCTCAGGTTTGCCTGAGCGATGGTCGGGGATAGCAGATATTCCCAGATTGGCTCTCTGGGGCTGCCGTGCGCCAGGGTGATGCCGTGCTTTTCGATCTCCAGAGGAAGGGATTCAAGGTAGCGAAGACTATCCGTGGCCAGGTGGCTGGCCGTCCAGTCGATCGCGGCCGCAGCATCAGGGTTGAAATCGTCGGTCTTAATCCGGCCAATGGCTGCCCAATCGTGATTTCCAGCGATGCAGAGATGATTCTGGGCGCGCAGTAGGCTGACGCACGCGTTAGGATCAGGACCATAGCCAACCACATCACCCAGGCACCACACTTCGTCAACGCCTTGCAGGTCTGCGATCACGGCCTCGAAGGCCGCGAGGTTAGCGTGAATATCCGAAACAACGGCAATTCGCACGGAATCTCCTCCCTGAAACGAGTATAACACGCAGCCGGCGTTGTAGACAACCTGGTAAGAGTGTATAATTTGGACAGAGCTAACTGCAGCCGCATAGCAAGAGCGGTGCGCCGAGGCGCGCCTCGGCGCAACAGGGCGTATGCGTTCTAATCACTGACAAACTATGTCACAGCAGGTCATACCCGTCCTTCCCGGGTTCTTCCCAGACGGATGGGTATCCACGCGCTCGGAGGATCGTGGATACCCATCCGTCTGGGAAGGGGATGACGCGGGTTGCGCAGTTCGTCGGCTTAGAACGCATACGCCCTGCTCGGCGCAAGGCTTTTGGTTGCACACCAGAAGAGGTTGAATTGGCGCAGAAGGCCGTAGAAACGTTTGAGCTGACCAGCCATGGCCCGACCGAAACCCGACGCATCGGGCGCAAGTTAGGCAAGCTTCTCAGATCGGGCGACGTGCTTCTGCTCGAGGGAAGCTTTGGCGCCGGTAAGACCGTCCTGGCCCAAGGAATTGCCAGGGGGCTTGGAGTCGAAGAGCGAGTGATCAGCCCGAGCTTCACCCTTGTCAACGAGTACATGGCGGGGAAATCGCACGGGTCGATTCCTGTGTACCACGCAGACCTCTACCGCATAGCTAATGTCGACGAAGCGCTCGCGTTAGGACTGGAAGAGTACCTGGCTGCGCAAGGCATATTTATTGCTGAATGGCCTGAGAACATAGCCGAAGTCTGGCCCGAAGAGCGCCTTTGGATTCGGCTGCGCACAGATGATGGCGAACAGCGAGTGATTCGGTTTGAGGCGCGGGGGGTTAGATACGTCCGGCTCTTGCACGATCTTGAAACAGAACTCGCGGAACACGTAAGAAATGATTCTGGCAATTGATACGTCAACCAATACGATAAGCCTCGCACTATTCGACGGGAGCTTAGACGCGGAGCACACCTGGGTAGTTGACCAGCACCACACGAGGCGACTTCTGCCTGAGCTTCGGCATATGCTGAGCCGGGCCAGGATAGAAGCCACTCAACTGGAAGGCATTGTCGTCGCGCTGGGGCCCGGAAGCTTCAACGGGCTCCGCGTCGGCTTGAGCACCGCCAAATCCCTGTGTTTCGCCCTCGGGATAAGCATCGCTGGCATCGGCACGCTCGAGGCACTGGCGTATCAGTATGCTCACCTTCACCTGCCCATTCGCCCGATTAGCGACGCTGGGCGGGGTGAGTTCAACACGGCACTCTATCAAAACAGGGATGGCAAATGGATTGAGGTAGAGAAGCCGTGGATTGCAGGCATTGGAGAAATAAGGGACCGGATCAATGAGCCAACGTTCGTGTGCGGCGATATTAGAAAGGAAGCCATCGCACACATGCGCCACGACCTAAGCCAGTTGATTTCCACGCCCAGCAACGCGGGTGTATCGTTACGCGCGGGGTATCTGGCAGAGCTCGGGCTAAGGAAACTGCAGACAGGGCATGCCGACGACCTGGTCTCGCTACAGCCAATTTATCTTCGTCGCCCAGCAATCACCAAAAGCAAGCGTAGCACCGCGCAGGTCCCCGATACGCAAGGCGACGGTGGCGCCAGCCACTCGGGGAATCAAAGACAAGGTACACAAGCTGAACGCAGCCTGCTCGAAGGAGGCCATAGCGCTTGCCGTATGTGATAAGACCGATGGAGATTGACGACATACCTGAAGTAATGGAGATCGAGAGGCAATGCTTCACTATGCCCTGGCCAGCTCACGCCTATCGTCGAGAGCTCAAGGATAACAGGCTGAGCCGCTACCTGGTAGCACAATGGATAGAAAATGAGGCAACGGCGGCAGTAACGCAGGTTGCGGAGCAGCCCAAAGCCAGGACAAAAGAAGCTCCATCCACGAAATCCCTGGTGAGAAGGGCTCTGGAACACCTTTTTCAAGGTTTTGCTCAGCCAAAGCCAGCAGGCGGCATTGGGACCCTGGCCGGCTATGCAGGGCTATGGCTGATGCTGGATGAGGCACACATTACTACCATCGCGGTACGTCCGCAACTTAGAGGTCAGGGTATCGGCGAGCTTCTCCTTATCGGGCTGGCCGACACGGCCATCGCGTTGGGCGCGAAATACCTGACGTTGGAAGTCAGGGTCTCGAATACAGTCGCACAGAATCTTTACAGGAAATTCGGATTCCACGAGGAAGGCGTCCGCAAGCGATATTATAGCGACAACGGCGAGGACGCCTTAATAATGTGGAGCGAGCCTTTAGGCTCCCAGCAGTTCCAGAATCGGCTGGACGGACTGAAAGCCGACTTGAATCGGAAGCTAGCCAGCGCCAGGTCACCAGGGACTGACGGAACGACGAGCTATTCGGCTTCGTTGTAGGTGTAAGGGTTGGGGAGAGAGATGGCTGAAATATTGGTGCTTTTCGACGGCAACGCGCTGCTTCATCGCGCCTTCCACGCGCTTCCACCTTTGACCACGTCAAAGGGAGAGCTCGTTAACGCCACCTACGGCTTTGCCCTGATGCTGTTCAAAGTTCTGAACGAGCTTAAGCCGAAATACGTGGCGGTCGCCTTCGACAAGGCGGCACCAACGTTCCGTCACAAGGAGTTCGAGGCGTACAAGGCGCAGCGTCCGAAGGCGCCTGAAGGGCTGTTCGAGCAACTGGAACGGGTCAAGCAGTTGGTGCGAATTCTTAACGTGCCGATCTTCGAGATAGAAGGATACGAGGCCGACGACGTGCTCGGCACACTATCAAGACAAGCCTCAGAAAGAGGTCTCGACACGGTGATAGTGTCGGGAGATACAGACATCCTGCAACTGGTAGGACCGCGCGTCAAAGCGCTGACGCCGGGCAGAGTTTTCTCGGAGACCACAGCATACGATGAGTCAGCGGTTCGAGAGAAGTACGGGCTCGAGCCCCGCCAGTTAATAGATTTCAAGGGCCTGAAAGGGGACCCCTCGGATAACATACCCGGCGTGCCAGGCATTGGTGAGAAGACGGCGAAGAAGCTGCTCGCGCAGTTCGGCTCCATCGAAGAGATGTACGCTCGACTCGACCAGGTCGAAGAGAAGACGCGCAGAGTTCTCGCCGCCCACCGCGATGAGGCGACGCAGAGCAAGCATCTCGCCACTATCGTCACCGACGTGCCGATCGAGCTCGATCTCGAAAGCTGCCACGCGGGTGCCTACGAACGGACAAAGGTTTTGGAGCTTTTGAGAGAGCTGGAGTTTCGCAGCCTCCTCGGGAGGCTGCCCGACCAAGCTCAGAGCAGGCTTGGAGCCTCCGCCCTCGGCCAGCGGGTAGCGCCAGCTACCCAGGCCGAACCCACACGACAAATGCGGATGTTTGGGGTCGCCGATGGGCTCGACGGGCACAGCCCGCCAGCAAAGAGCCTCGCATCGGCTCCGGCCAGCATCCCATCCGCTGAGGTCGCGGCAGATGGCGAGAACTATCGAATCATCGATGACGAAGAAGCGCTCGACGGCATGATCGAACAGATCCGCCGCCACGGGGCTTTTGCCATCGACGTCGAAACGACACACAAGGACTCAATGCGCGCGTCGCTGGTCGGCATTTCCGTTTGCATCGAGCCTGGCGCAGCCTGTTACATACCGGTCGCACACCGGGAGGGGCTTTCTCCAGGAGATGGAGCCCACCGGCGCCAACTGTCTCTTGAACGCGTGATCGATAAGTTGTTGCCCGTGCTCGAGGATTCCACGATTCAGAAATTCGCTCACAACGGCAAGTATGACGTGACCGTGCTCAACCGCAATCACGCCAGCGTCGAGGGCCTGGCATTCGATACTATGATCGCGGCCTACCTGGTCGATCCGGCGTTGCGCACGCTATCGTTGAAAGACATCGGCTTCGCCAGACTAGGGATAGAGATGACCCCCATCGAGGCGCTGATCGGCAAGGGCAAGGCGCAGGTGACGATGGCCGACGTGCCGTTGCATCAGGCTGCCGATTACGCCTGCCGCGACGCCGACGTGACCTTCCGCCTGGTGGAAATGCTCGAAACTGAGCTGAAGAAAGCTGATCTATGGAAGCTGTTCACCGAAGTCGAGATGCCTCTCGTGCCGGTTCTCGCGAGAATGGAGCAGCACGGGGTGGCCCTGGATGTCGCCTTCCTGCAGGAGATCTCGCGCGAGCTGTATGGCAAGATCGTCGAAGTCGAGAGCCGGGTGTATGAGGCGGCCGGGCGTAAGTTCAACGTCAACAGTCCGCAACAGCTCGGCACAGTTCTATTCGACGAATTGCGACTTCCACGCTCACGGCGAACCAAGACCGGCTACAGCACCGAGGCGGAAGTACTGGAGGAGCTACGTGGAGTCCATCTCATCATCGAGCACGTGCTCGAATATCGCCAACTGGTTAAGCTCAAATCGACCTACGTCGATGCCCTTCCGCTTATGATCAACCCGATAACCGGCCGCCTGCACACGTCGTTCAATCAGGCGGGCACGGTGACCGGGCGTCTCAGCTCGAGCGAGCCAAATTTGCAGAATATCCCGATCAGGACGGAGATCGGGCGAAAGATAAGAGGGGCATTCGTCGCACCGCGGTCCGATCACGTTTTGTTGAGCGCTGACTACTCTCAGATCGAGCTGCGCATCCTGGCCCATATCTCGCAGGACCAGCGGCTGTTGGCCGCGTTCGCCGCCGATGAAGATATCCACTCGGCGACGGCGGCCGAGATATTCGGCGTCGGGTTGGACGAGGTAACCTCAGACCAGCGTCGCGTCGCCAAGGTCGTGAACTTCGGCATCATCTACGGCATGAGCGACTATGGTCTGGCTATTGGCGCTGGCCTGGCCAGGCGCGATGCCGCCGAGTATATCGATAACTATTTGGCGAAGTACAGCGGCGTGAGCAAGTACGTGGCAGAAACCAAGCAACGCGCGGCAGAGCAAGGCTACGTGACAACCGTGTTGGGACGGAGGCGCTACCTGCCTGAGATCAACGTGAGTCACCGCATAGCACGCCAGGCTGCTGAGCGAACCGCGATCAACATGCCCATTCAGGGCACCGCCGCCGACATCATCAAGATCGCGATGATAAGGCTAGACCAGGCGCTAACCAGGCTTCATCTGAGGAGCAAGATGATTCTGCAAGTCCACGATGAGCTTCTTTTCGAAGTGCCGGTGGACGAACTCGACAGGATACGTTCTCTGGTTATCGAAATTATGGAAAGCGCTTTGCCGCTTGACGTTCGGCTGAAGGTCGACGTCAAGGTTGGCCGAAACTGGAACGACATGGAGAAATGATTGCCTGAGCTTCCGGAAGTGCAGACAATCGTCGCCGACTTAAAGCCTCGATTGGAAGGACGCAAGATAGCTGGCATCACCGTCCTGTGGCGACCGACGATTGCACAGCCTCAAGTAGAAGAGCTCACGGAGCGACTTATCGGCCAGCGGATAGAACGAGTATGGCGTCGCGGGAAATACGTGGTTATGGATCTTTCCAGCGACGACAGGCTCGTGCTTCATTTGCGAATGACTGGCAGGCTGCTCTTTCGAGACAGGTCGGCCCCCGAGGACAGATTCACGAGGGTTGTGATTCATCTCGACGGCGAGCAGCAACTGCGCTTCGCCGATGCCCGAAAGTTCGGGCGAATCCGTCTGCTTGACGACGAGCAGTTCCGGCGACTGAGCGCATCGCTGGGGCCGGAGCCGCTGAGTGGGGATTTCACGCTAGATTGGCTGACGGAGGTTCTCGCCCGACGCGGTCAGCGCATCAAGAGCGTTCTCCTTGACCAGCGCTATCTGGTCGGGCTGGGGAACATCTACGTGGACGAAGCGCTATTCGAAGCCGGCATCAATCCGACCCGTCCGGCAAACACCCTTAACGACGACGAAGTAGAAAGACTGTTCCACGCCATCAGGAAGGCGCTTTCGTCAGGGATTGCCGACAGAGGGACCTCGTTCGACTCGTACCTGGACGCCTTTGGCGAGCCGGGGCAGCATCAATACCGTTTGCAGGTATATCGTCGCAAAGGCGCGGCGTGTCCGCGCTGCGGCACGCCGATCGAGCGCACCGTAGTCGGGGGCCGCGGCACACATTTCTGTCCGAGGTGTCAGCCCGTCACACCTTCACGAGCTTCAGAAACCGTTCTTCCTTCGCGAAAGGCCCAACAACCGCAAGGTTGACGCGGCCTTTGGCGAAAACATCTTTGGCAACGCGTTTGATGTCGATATCCGTTATCGAATCAATTATTTTTACGACTTCGTCGAGAGTATAGATGCGACCGAGAAGAAGCTCCTGGCCGCCAAGCCACGACGCCACAGCGCGGGTGTCCTCGAGTCGCAGCAAAAGCCGACCTTTCCAGAATTCCTTGGCTTTGGTCAGTTCCTGCTCCGGCACGCCGTCCTTGACCTTCTCCAATTCGGCCAGAGCAGCCTCGATGGTGCGATCGATTTGCTTCGGATCCACCCCCGCGTAGACGACGGCCGCCCCGGCGTCGCGATAATGATTAATGTACGAATGCACGTCGTAGGCAAGGCCACGCTTCTCACGGATCTCCAGGAAGAGACGCGAGCTCATCCCCTCGCCCAGCACGACGTTAAGCAAGTCGAGAGCATAGCGGTCTGGGTGAACGTAAGAAAGGCCGGGGAAGCCGACGCAGAGATGCGCCTGTTCGGTTTTCCTTTGCTGCAGGCGAACGCGAACTTGCTCTGCGGGAGGGTACGTTGCCACCTCCGGCGGCTCTGGAGCAGGCCTCCAATCCGCCAACATCGGCTCGATCATTTGTAAGACCTCACCATGGCTCAACGGCCCCGCTACCGCGAGCACGGCCGACGAGGGAACATAACGCTTCACCATATAATCCAGCATCTGGTCGCGGTTGACCTGGCTTACCGAATCCCTGGTTCCCGCGATATCACGGCCGAGTGGCTGATCACCCCATAGCGTCTCATCGAAGAGGACATGAACCCAGTCTTGAGGCACATCAGTCAACATGTTCAATTCCTCGATGATGACCTTCCGCTCCTTCTCGATCTCGACAGGATCGAGAAGCGAATGCAGCAGAGCATCAGTCAGGACATCGGCGGCGATGTTCAAGTATTTTCGCGGCACTTTCGCCCAGTATACGGTAACCTCCTTGCCGGTCTCGGCATTGAGCAGACCACCGATACCTTCAACCGCTTCTGATATTTCCTTAGATGTCGGACGTTTTCTCGTGCCCTTGAAGAGCATATGCTCGATGAAATGAGAAATACCATTTATCTCCTTGACTTCATATCGTGAGCCGGCAACCAGGAAGATAGCCATGCTTACGGAGTTCGTGTTGGGCAACGTCGAAGAGATGACTCGTAAGCCGCTGTCGAGAACGGTTTTTTCGTACTGCATTGACCTTCCACACTCGTTCAAGCTAAGAATCGTCGAATCACTGGGCAACAATGCGCTTCAGTCTTCATCATACCACGGACATTGCCAAAAATCTAGCTAGCAGACCGGCAGGCAGAATGCAAGAATTCGGCCAAACATCTTGATTTTCGTAAATTCTTGGTATATACTGCGCGCGGTGGTACACGTTTAGGTTACTTGCGGTCAGCGGCGAACCTAGCCCTCCGGCGCTGTAGGGCACCAAAGCGATTCTGTGCATGGCGCTAGCCCCGACTAAACTGTGACCAACTAATTCTGAAGGAGGTCAAAGGTGGAGTTCAAGGACAAGACCCTCACTTGCCGGGAATGCGGTGTTACCTTCGTTTTCACCGCTGGCGAGCAAGGGTTCTACCAAGAGAAGGGACTCCTCAACGAGCCACAGCGCTGCCCTGGTTGCCGTGCGGCCAGGCGCCGCGAGCGGTCAGGCGCTGCCCCTCGCGAGATGCACCCCGTCGTATGTGCAGACTGTGGGGCGAGCACCACTGTTCCCTTCTTGCCTCGGAACGACAGGCCCGTCTACTGCAGCACCTGTTACGACAAGATCCGCCTTGCCGGCAGGGTCAGTTAAGCACTAGCGTGCCAGTCTGAGGGAACCCCCAGGGGTCAGCGTCTCGCGCTGGAATCGTAGCCCTCTGAGCCGGGATCACATCCCGGCTTTACTCATTTCTTCTTCGATTCGATTGGCTTGACATCATTAAGGGAAATGATATCATTGCGCGGGCACCAGCTAGCTGCCGCTGCAGCGCCAATTCCAGGGCTGATGCCGACATCGAGATATCTAGCGCATGGAGGAGAAATGGAAGCTTATTGCCTGAAGTGCAAAGCCAAACGGGAGATCAAAGATATACAGGAGATCACTATGAAGTCTGGGCGACCGGCAATGACCGGCACATGCCCTGTCTGTGGAACCAAGATGTTCCGTATTGGTGGAGGTGCGGGGAAGTAGTCTGGTTTTGCAGGGTGAGCGAGCTTTTTATTGACATAAGCCGGTTGCCTGATATATACTTAGAGTGATATAAGGGCGGGACGCGAGGCTGGGCGTCGTTAGACGCCGGATGGGAAAACCGCGTACAGCGGAGAGGTGAGGTAAAATCGAGTGCGATTGTGTAGCGTTCGGTCTTTATTCTTCTCTACGAACTCTCGCAAGCCAGGCAAGTATAAACTCAGTTGGTTATCTCGCTTGATTTAGCCTGGGGATAGGGTATAGAGTATTCTTAGTTAGACCTCGAGCAATGGGGAATGAAAAGATACGAGCGCGAGATAGCCGAACTACTGGACAAGATGGATGAGTTCATCCCCAGCGAGCGGCCACGCCGCTCAAAGCGAGGATGGTCACGCTACTTTGCCATTTACGCGTATCGTCTGCGAAATTGGCCCGGCGGAATTGCACAGATCATCTCTGCTCGCAGCTTGTCTTCAACCACGCTGATCATCGCCTGCATCGCGCTGGCATTGCTCGCCTACCTTCTGCGCGACTTGTTCCGACCCGCCGCTCCTTTTGCTAGCATCGCCAGCGTAGCGTTCCTCATTGCGGCGCTGCTGCAGCACGCGATCCAGCGGCGCAGGGCTCCAGAGAAACGCTGGCGAGGCCAGGTGATACAAATGGAGAGTTACAGACGAGGCCGGTTTTCCAGCCTTGGCTACCGGTGGCACAGAATCTGGAGAGACCTCTGGCATAACCGGAAGAAGCACTAGTTTGGAGTGAATGATGAAGAGTGCGCTTCGATGGATGGCGATATTCGGTGCCTCGTTAGTGGCTGCCAAGCTAATCGAGATATTCCTGACCTCGCAGCCTGGGAAAAAGCTTCTCGAGAGAACAGGCTCGACAGCCCTGCTCAGCGACGAGGGAATGGGCCTCGTGAGGAAATACGCCAAAGACGCAACTGGCGTGGTTCTGGGCACCCTGGTCAACCATCGGGTTCACGGGAATTCCGAACTAGTGCGAGCGGGCTGGGTGGACGTTATCGACAATGCTGCCGAGATTATGAGCACCACCGGCTCCTTACTGCGAATGGCCACAGAGTTCTGGGACGAGCGGCAGGAGCTTTACAAACACTTCAGAGCTCGCTACTGAGAGTCTGCTGGCTCCAGGGACATCGCCGTGTAGTTAATATTGACCGACGTTCTCCCCCAGGCCTGCAGCAGACGGTCCTTGCCCATCGTCCTACGCGCTCCTTCCGAAGCACCATTGAACGCGGAATCGTTGTAAACGACCCGACCATCTGCCGTAAGCCCGAGGAACACGATGTAGTGATCTCCCCCAAACCCAGCCTCATGGCCTGGCAGGCTTCGGTAACGCACCAGCAACATGACGGGGCGACCCGCTTGAACCTCCTGAAGAAGATCATCGATCGTCCACTTGCGGTAACGGTTCGGGCCTTCGTAGAGTCCTCTGACGACAAACCCGCGCAGCCTGGCCGCGTAAACCAGCGACTCCCAGTCTGAGCCACCATCAAGTCCCCAGTAGCCTACGCTCACATTGACATCGTTCCTCAGATCGTCGTTGGACCACCACTTACCATAGTAGGACAGCAGCATAGCCAGCGTGGCCGGCCCGCAGTTGCTTTCCTCGTAGCGCGTGCCGTCAAACTGAGTTCGGTAGGGGACCTCCATCACAAATCCCTGCGCTGCCTCCTGTACGGGGGCTTCCGTCATCACGCCTGGCAAGGAGTCCTTGACGCCCGGAACCTTCAGAATCTGGCCGGGAAACAGCATATTCCAGTTGCCGAGCCCGTTTAGACCGGCAAGGTCGCTCAACGTGACGCCGTGCGCTTGCGCGATGTCGCTTAGCGTTTCACCAGCCAGCACCAGGTGGGATCCCTGCAATGGCCGCGAGGCTGCAGAATCCCCCAGGATGAGCCTCTGTCCTACTTGAAGCAGGTTCGGCGATCGAAGCTGGTTAACCCTCACGAGCGTGTCCATATCCAGGTCGAAACGCTTGGCGATGCCACTCAAAGTATCCCCCGGGGCCACAACGTATACCTCATGCGCCGCAAATGCCACCTCGCCACGCAAAGTAAGCGGCCAGATGAGCGACACCAAGAACACGAGAGATGCGGCACACAACAGTCTGCGTTCCCTCTTTACTAGCAGAAGTGTGGCAACTAGCAGAAGTGTGGCACGGGGAAACAAGATATGGACCCAAAAAGAAGTCGTTAGCACAGCCCCTCCTCCCCCAGAAAGACGCCCCTTGTCGCACGAGGGCGACGAAAGATCGAGTAAATGCGACAGTGTCGGCTCAAAGCAGATGACAACCCTCGTGCTCTCGGAAGCGAAAATGGCAAAAGCAAAACCGGCCCTGGACCAACAACGGCCACCGGCGTAGGAACTGGTGGAGCATCTCCGCTTGCATGTCAAAGATCGGTAGCAATTCTATACTGGTGGTTGGATTGGGTCTATAGCCAAAATTGGCCAGCAGTTACTTGACTATCTTGAGCATCGGAATCTCGAGAATATCCTCGGCTCCCCGCTTTTTAAGCTCGGGAATGAGGAGATTGATATCCGATTTCACCACCACCGTCTCAACTGCGTAATAATCCGTGTCGAAGAGCCGTGATACGGTTGGCGCCTTCATTGCCGGTAGCACGGACACGACGTCCTTGAGGTTGGATTCGGAAACATTGAGCTTGATCAGCACCTTACCTCGTGCCGCCAAGACGCCGCCAAGCAAGGTGGTGATCTCGTCGATTTCCTGTCTCTTCTGGGGATCTTCGTACGATTTCACATTCGCGATGAGGCGGGTGGTCGACTCGAGAACGACGGCGATTATGCTCATTCCGTGGCGAACAAGCGTCGCGCCTGTCTCGGTCACGTCCACGATAGCGTCGGCGATCTCAGGGACTTTCGCCTCAGTCGCCCCGTGAGATGGAAAGACCTCGACAGCGATGCCGAGGTTGGCAAAATACTGTCGCGTGAGGTTCAGGTATTCGGTAGATATCCTGCTACCTGGCAAGATCTGCTCGGGCCTGGTGATGCCGCTTTCCTGAGCCACGGCGAGCACTATCTTAACCGGATTGCCGATTCCTTGTTTGCTATACGCCAGGTTCATCACGTCAACAACGGTGCTATTGGTCTCCCTAATCCAGTCCAGGCCTGTAATTCCCAGGTCAAAAAAGCCCTGCTGTACGTACCTAGCTATTTCCTGGGGTCGTAGAATTTTGACCTGCGCGACACGGGGATCGTCGATAGTTGCGTTATACTCCCTATCGCTTTTTCGTCTGACCTGCAGGTCTGCCTCTTCGAACAAGCGCAAGGTCTGTTGTTCGAGGCTTCCCTTGGGTAAAACCAAATTAAGCATCCACCAACTCCTCAAAGAAGCACGATTTGGCACCGGTATGGCAGGTCGGCCCTTTTGGCTCGACCTCAATCAATAAGGTATCATTGTCGCAGTCGATCCACATCTTGCGCTCCGCCAGGTGGTTACCCGACGTCTCCCCTTTGGTCCAAAGTTCCTGTCGCGTTCGGCTCCAAAAGGTCACCAGCCCCGTGCGCAGGGTCTTCTCCCAGGCGGGCGGATTCATAAATCCAAGCATGAGGACTTCGCGGGTGTGCACATCCTGCACGACTGCCGGGACAAGTCCGCCCATTTTTTCAAAATCCAACTGAGCGCTACTCACAAGCATCGTCTTGACGCCTTCCTATTCATCATTGTCAATGGGTACAAAGTCCGGGCAGTTGCCTACATCACAGCATCGAGA
>JACPRP010000102.1 GCA_016189905.1 Chloroflexota bacterium
CGCTGCTGTTGTACGGCGCGGGCCCCATAAAATGATCCAGGTGCCCTCGCTGCTCGACGTACTTCAGCACCTGGCGCACGAGGTCTTTGACGACGACACCCGGCCGGGCCCCTTCGAAGAACACCTTCTGCGCGGTTAGCGCTGTGATATACATATCTTCTAGCTGGCTCGAAGGTTTGCCGACGAAGTATGTCCTGCCTGAATCGGCGTGATAGCCACCCACGACGGCCATAATATCGATGCTGAACTGCTCGCCTCTGGCGATGCACCTTGTCGAGGGGCCGTGGGGGGTCGCCGGGCTCATGCCCGTGCCCCCGACGACCGGATAGTCCGTCGGCGTTCCCGCGTTTGGCCCCGAGGTGAGCCTGGTAGTGCCACGCCACGCCATCGGCCGTCCCCCTGTTCCAAAGAAGAAAGGCATCGCCTCGCTGCCCAGCTTCTTGATGCGGTAATCCAGCTCGGCCACCACGTCCACCTCTCGCGCACCCTCCGTGAGAAACTTCGGGACGTCGGCGTGGACTATGTCGACGATGCGCTCAGCGCTGCGCAGGTATTCGATTTCTTCGGCCTGCTTGATCTTGCGGCACTGCAGCCAAACCTCGTCAGAGTTAACGATCTGGCACGATGAGAAAATGGCCTCCATGTCTTTCAACGCCGCGGCCGTCGTCAGGCCGAACTCGATCCCCAAACGGCAATCCTCGATCCCGAGCTCGTGGGCAAGCGCGATCAAGTCCTTACGCAGATCATCCATCGGCCGAATATCCGGCACCCAGGACTCGGCCTTCGCTCGATCGAAATTCCTTTTGACGAGGATCACCGGGTCGGCCGCCGCGGTCACTACCAGCACCTGATACTGAGCAGTCCCTGAAAGGTAGTACTGGTTGATCGGGTGCATCGACACGAGCACGTCGATGCCGGCCTTCGCCATCTCGGCTCTCAACCTGGCCAAGCGTTCGTCGTAAGCGGCGCTCATCTTCCTGGCCCTCCTTCATCGCACAGAAAGCAAAAACCTCGTCCCATAAAAAGGGACGAGGTCTAAAGACACCCGCGGTGCCACCCTGTTTAGGCTGCTCTCGCACGCGCCAGAGGCGACATACAAAGAGGCAAGCCTCGCTTAATCCGGATACAGGACCGTCTCATCCTCGCATTTCGAACACAGTATCTACTTCGACCCTGCTGGCTCGGCCTCCTCACTCGCTGTTCCTCATCGAGCAGCTTCTCGGTTTTCGGGGGAGCCTATCGAAAAAGATCTACGGCCGATATCCTTAACCTCGATAACGGTGGCAACTCCGGCAAAGCCTACTCGCCTGGCAAGATCGGTGTTCGTGGCAGATCGAGAGATGATCTCACGCCGCTTTCGGTTTGCAACTCCCAGGTCCATTCGGTCGTCCGCGCGAGCATCGGCTCACACCAAACCCGACTCTCTGAGCTCCGCCAGACGCTTACTAGTCCTGTTCATCGTCGATATGATTATTCACTTGCGGGCAGTATAGCACGTTACCCTGGCTGAGTCAAGAGCAAATATTGGTTTCTTGCCTATCTCAGGTTGCGATCGAAGAACGAAATCACCCGGCTCAGGTACTCCTCGGGATGGTCCCTGTAAGCCTGGGCGTGGCTCGATCCGGGGACGATCCACGTCTCCAGATTCGGGTTTCTCACCCCGGCGGTCTGCAGGGTATAGGTCTGCTCCACCGGAACGATATCGTCGGCAGTGCCGTGGATCAACAACAGTGGGCGCTCTTCCAGACGGGCCATGGCCTGCACTGGCTTGATGCTTGTGATGTCCTGCCCGATGATCGCGCGAATCATCAGAGTTACCCCCCGGTTGAAGACCCGAGGCAGGCCGGTCGCCTCGTGGAGGCGGCTGTAGAACAGCTCCGCCAGATCGGCGAAAGGGGCATCGGCGACGATGGCCCGTATTTCCGGATGTTCCGGCGCCGCGAGCAACGCCGTTGCCGCGCCCATAGAATAGCCGATCACGCCGACCTCCGTCGCGCCCCGCCCTTTCAGGTAACGCAGGGCACCCGCGACGTCCCGCACTTCCAGAATGCCCAGGGAATATTCGGTGCCACTCGATTCGCCGTGCGCCCGGAAATCGAACATCAGCATGGCGTAGCCGGCACGGGAGAGGGCAACGGCCATCTCCAAAATGCCCACCGAGGGGTCGTCTCTGATGCTGTTGACCCCGTGCAACATGACAATGGCTTTGGTGCCGGCGGAGCCGATGAACCAGCCTTTTAGAAGCACGTGATCGATGGCGCTCGTGAACTGGACATCTTCGTACTCGAGCCCGTAGGTGGCCGGCGTCGTGGTCAAGGGCCTGCGCTCCATTCGGATGAGCTTTCTCGCCACATAGGCTGAGATGCCAACGTAGGCCAGCGACGAAACGGCAGCGGCGGCGCCCAGGGCGAGAGCTACACGCCTCGAAGTTCCCGTTTTGCCTCGGGCGGGCGCTAGCGATCTTGGCACCTGGCTCTCAATGTCTCTGCTTCGTGTTGCGCCAGAGAATCGGTGCAGAAGTTTCGAAGGCAAGCTTGCGACCTCACAGTAATATACGCGCGGTTGCGGATGTTCGTCGGGATAGTCTGTTTGGGATATGACCAAAACCGTCTCCGTTGCCGCATTTGTTCATATAGAATCAACGAGAAATGCCTTGTACATAGGGCGTCGACGATTGCCGACGCGTCGGCCCCTGGGGAGGGCAAAGCATTCGCGCTGGATTATCGGAGCATTACGTAAGGCGAGGGCGCGAATGCTTTGCCCCTACCAGATTACCGCCAGATTACCGGATGTGGAACAGGCGGGGTTCGACAGTGTTGCGGACGATCTCCCAGACCTGCTCGACCGGCAGCGTCGCATCGACGACGACCCATCGCCCGGGCTCCGACCTGGCCATCTGCAGATAGCCTTCGCGCACGCGGCGGTGGAAATCGACCTCTTCTAGCTCGAATCGGTCGGCCGCCCGCCGTTCCTTTTGATTTCGAGCCAGCCCGATCTCGGGTGAAACGTCCAGAAGGAAGGTCAAATCTGGGAGGAGGCCGCCGGTGGCGAATCGGTTTATCACGGCGATCTCGCCGACGTCGAGTCCGCGGCCCCAGCCCTGGTAGGCCACGGTGGAATCGGCGTAACGGTCGCAGATAACCACCCCACCTTTGCCGAGATGAGGCCTGATAACCTGGTCGATCAGATGGGCCCTCGCCGCCGTGAAAAGCAAGACCTCGGCGCGGGAGGTGATGCGGATCTCCGCGCCAAACATCAAGAGATTGCGCAGCCTGTCGCCGAGCGCCGTGCCCCCGGGCTCCCTGACAAGCACCACATCGGCGCCACGCTCGCCGAGATATCGGTTGAGCCGCTGGGTCTGAGTGGTCTTGCCGCTGCCCTCAGGCCCCTCGAAAGTGATAAACACGATGCAGCAGCTACTCCTTATAAATTTTCACCCGCCGGTGTGGCTCCCTGCCCTCGCTCCGCGACCCCAGCTTGTACTTCTCCGCCATCTGGTGCTGCAGGCGGCGGACGTAGGCGTTCTGCGGCGCGAGCTCCACAGGCTGAGACTCGTTCAGGACCTGGGAAATCGCCTCTTCGGTCTCGCGCATCGCCTGATCCAAGGGGTCCTCTTGCACGTCGAGATTGTAAATGGTCGCCAGCACCTGTTCCATTTGCAGGATGTTGTTGCTCTTCAACACGTAAACTGGCGTTCCCCTATCCTCGGCTTCCTTGATCGGCGCGGACTTCTTTCTGTAGTAGTTCTTCAGGGTCATCACGACATCGGCGTTGCGCAGGTCTTTGGTTACCGCCGCGGGCAGGTGAAGCTCTTTTATCGCCTGATCCAGACGGGTCAAACTGATGCCATAAGGATAGATGCGTGTCACGCGGCTCATCACCGGTGTTTTCCGTGGCGCGGCGCCTCTCTCTCGTTCTCGTTCACGTTCTCGCACTCGCTCCGTCGGAAGCGGCGCCGGCACCTGCTCCACCCGAATGGTGCCGTCCTCTTGCACAGACCTGATCTGCGCCGGGGTAGCAATGCCCCGCAGAATCGAATCCACAACCGCCGCGACATTGTCGTGGACTGCGACCCTCTCCCAGTTCTGAATCTCCACGATCACATCAAAGGTGGGCGGGGCTTTGCGCTCGAGGATCGACTTCTGCGTGCCGCGACGGCGCGCCTCCTCATCGCCCAGCGTCACCGTCTGGATACCCCCCACGAGGTCCGACAGCGTGGGATTGAGCATCAGATTCTCGAGGGTGTTGCCGTGGGCCGTGCCGACGAGCTGCACGCCGCGCTCGGCGATGGTTCGCGCTGCCGCCGCCTCGAGCTCGGTACCGATCTCGTCGATGATGATGACTTCAGGCATATGATTCTCCACGGCTTCGATCATCACCGCGTGCTGCAGGGACGGCGTAGGCACCTGCATTCGCCGCGCGTGTCCGATTCCCGGGTGTGGAATGTCGCCATCTCCCGCGATCTCGTTCGAAGTGTCGACGATGATCACTCGCTTCTGAAAATCGTCTGCCAGCACGCGCGCAACTTCCCGCAGCATAGTGGTTTTCCCCACACCGGGACGGCCCAGCATCAGAATGCTCTTCCCCGATTCTACAATGTCACGGATGATCCCGATCGTCCCGAAGATCGCACGGCCGACGCGGCAGGTGAGGCCGACGATCCTCCCTCTCCGGTTGCGGATCGCCGAGATACGATGCAGCGTTCGCTCGATCCCGGCACGGTTGTCGTCGCCAAACTCGCTGATGCGCGAGACCACGTACTCGATATCCTCGTCGGTGACCTCGGCCTCCCCGAGAACAACCTCAGCCCCTGGGAAGCGAGCCTCCGGCAGGCGGCCGAGATCCATCACCACCTCCAGAAGGTTGGCGAGGTCCTCCATTCGCCGCACCGGTTCCTGCAAATGAGGAGGCAATGCGCTGAGCAATGCCTCCAGATCATCTGTAATCTCCCTCTCTATGTTCACCTGTCATCACCTCGATGCGTGGGCACGCATGGGCACGATCTTTGGCTCGGCTACTCTGATCGTCTGCGTCTTAGCCAGCAACGCGTGCTCAGCAACAAGCTCGAATTCCATTTGCTGCAAGAAAGGCTCCAGAAACTGCTGATATTGCCTCACGGGCACATAAACCGGCCCACCGGCGCTCAACTGTTGCACCCCAAAGCGCAAAAGCCGCTCCGCTTCTTCCACCCGATTGGCGTGTAGCATCAAGATCAGGCAACGCATTCTGGGCCGCACTTGCAGCCAACCGACGATAGCGCCGTCTCTCTCCATAACGAAATCGTGTCTCACGCGCGGCAAGCCCATTTTCAGGCTCGCGGGCCGCAAGCCCCAGCCCTCAGTCCATCGCCACTCCTGCATCGTCATTCCCTCGATCTGTCGCACTGACATTGGCACGATCGAGCAATAAAGATGAAAGAGGTCGTGATGGTCGGCCCGTCGGCGGGTCCTGATCAGATGTTGCTCCTCGTCGCCCGGCCGGAGGTGATTGGGTGTCAGGCAAAACACACGCTCGGTGGCGTAACTGAAGAACCCGGCCTGTTTCGCGGCGATGGACGGGGTTTCGTCAAGCGGAGTCCGCAGGAAGATCTTTTGTACACCTTCCTCACTCGCGGCGCGGCTCAGATGGCGCAACATGTTCACGTAAACCGATTCCGCGTCGGGAGAGGTGGCTACCAGATGGTCGATATCCCAGAAGTCAGTGCCCAGCCGAGCCCTAACGCCGACAAGTCCGTCGATACGGCCATCCTGAATCTCAACCCAGCTCTCGCGCCGTGGCTCCAGAGACAGCGACCTGCCGATGAAGCTCCTGAGATTCAGCGAGCGATAGCCATCGCCCGGAAGCTCCAGGGCCGCGTTTCGCTGCGCTCGATTACGAAAAGTAAGGTAGGCCACGATATCCGTCGGCCTTAAAGTTCTAATCACCGCGCTCTGCCCCGCACTCCAATCAGGCTCTGCTTGCCTGCACCAACTGTCGGCAGCCGCGAGCCATCTCCAGAAAATATCGATGGAGGCGAGGATCATCCGTGAGCTCTGGATGGAATGCGCAGACAAGCATGTTTTCCTGTCGCGCACAAACCACCTTACCATCGGGCACTTTGCCCAATATCTCGACCCCCTCGCCAATGCTTTCAATGTACGGCGCCCTGATGAAGATTCCCCTGAACGGCTTATCGCCGAGCACAGGCATCGCCAGGTCAGCCTCAAAGCTATCCACCTGGCGTCCAAAGCCGTTGCGGTGCACGACTATGTTCATCGCGTTGAGCAAAGGCTGGTCATAACGCTGGACAGTGTCCTTCGCCAACACGATCATTCCCGCGCAGGTGCCGAACATCGGCATTCCCGCCCGGGCCAGGTCCCGTAACACTTCCACCAGATTGAACGACACCATCAATTTACCGATGGTGGTGCTTTCGCCACCGGGGATCACCAGCCCATCGATGCCGTCCAGTTGTTCCGGAAGCCTTATCTCGCGCGTCTCGACCCCGAGACCACGCAAAACACCCGCGTGTTCGACGAACGCCCCTTGCAGGGCGAGAATACCAATCGTCGTCATCTATTATCACCAACCGCGAGTAGCGAGCAGCTCCTCCTGGCGCAAGGTGCCAATCTCGATCCCTGGCATCGCGGTACCAAGCCCCTTCGAGACTTCGGCGATGATCGAAGGATCGTTGAAATGGGTGGTGGCCTGCACGATCGCACGGGCCCTGGCCGATGGATTATCCGACTTGAAGATGCCTGAACCGACGAAAACGCCCTCGGCCCCCAACTGCATCATCAGCGCCGCGTCGGCCGGCGTCGCGATCCCGCCGGCTGCAAAGTTAACCACCGGGAGCTTACCCATCTCGGCCACCTCGACCAGCAGCTCATAGGGCGCGCCGAGCGCCTTGGCCTCAGCCATCAACTCCTCGCGCGCCATGTACTGGACCTTCCTCATGTCCGACATCATCGCCCGCATATGGCGCTCCGCCTCGACCACGTTACCGGTGCCAGCCTCGCCTTTTGTCCTGATCATCGCCGCGCCCTCGGCGATGCGCCGCAAGGCCTCACCAAGGTCTCGCGCTCCACACACAAAAGGCACCTTAAACTTGTGCTTATCGACGTGATGCGCTTCGTCGGCCGGGGTGAGGACCTCGGATTCGTCGATATAGTCAACACCCAGAACCTCTAGCACCTGCGCCTCGACAAAATGTCCAATGCGGCACTTGGCCATCACTGGAATGCTGACCGCGTCGATAATCTCTTGTATCAGTTGGGGCTCGCTCATGCGGGCAACACCGCCGGCGGCGCGGATATCTGCGGGCACACGTTCCAGGGCCATGACCGCCACCGCTCCCGCTTCCTCCGCAATCCTGGCGTGCTCGGCGGTCACCACGTCCATAATGACCCCGCCCTTCAGCATCGCAGCCAAGCCCTTCTTTACAGTCCAAGTCGCTGTTTCCATACCTTCCTCCTCAGTGCACCGTCGGACGAACTTTGCGGCAAGATCGCTGCCCTATCCCCTCCAGAAAGGGAGGTTTCGTCCCGTCCTTCCGCAAGAAGGACGGGAGAAGCCCCGGCCTAGCGGCGCATTAGCACGTCGCTCAGAGGCTCTTTCAGGCATAATTTTACCATAGAGGCGATGGCCTAGGCAATAAAACAGGCTCTCAGCGCCTAGTGGAACAACACCTCTAAATGGTATAATACCTAGCGAGACCAAAAGGAGGATGATTATGTCTGGCCATAGCAAGTGGGCACAAATAAAGAGACAAAAAGGGGCAAATGACGCCAAGAGGGGTCAGATGTTCACCAAGCTTGGCCGTGAGATCATGGTCGCCGCTCGCGAAGGTGGGGGCGATCCGGAATCAAACTTCCGCCTGCGACTGGCCGTCCAGAAGGCACGTGACGCCAACATGCCGCTGGAAAACATTGAACGGGCTATCAAGCGTGCGACAGGATCCGGCGAAAGCACGGCCCTCGAAGAGATCGCCTACGAGGGTTACGGGCCAGGGGGCGGGGCCATCATGATCGAGGCCATGACCGACAATCGCAACCGCACGGTATCGGAGATCCGCAACGCCTTCACTCGCGGCGGGGGCAGCCTGGGTGAGGCGGGCTGTGTGGCATGGTTGTTTGAGCCACGGGGGATCATCACCCTGGACACATCAGGCCAGGACCCTGATGAGCTGGCACTCACGGCCATTGACGCCGGCGCTGAGGACGTGAAAACCGAGGATACGACGGTAGAAGTGTACACGAGTCAGGGCGATTTGGAAGTGGTTCGCGATGCCCTGACCAAGCGGAACATCAAAGTTGTCTCGGCGGAGAGCGCGATGATTCCCAAGTCGACCCTCGAGCTCGACGAAAACGAGGCATTGCGGACCCTGAAGCTCATGGACCGGCTCGAAGAGCTCGACGACGTGCAGCGCGTTTACACCAACGTGGACTTCTCGGAAGAGCTGCTAGAGAAGTATGCTGGCTGAGGATGCCCAGGCAGATGATCGTGCGGGCCGTGCCGATTCATCGGGGGTATCTGCGCCCGTAAGGCGCCTGGCCCTCGGCATCGACCCCGGCACGGCGATCATGGGCTTCGGGCTGGTCGCCTTTGTTGCCGATCAGCTTGAGCTTGTGGACTACGGGGTGATCACCACCCCCAGCCATCTGCCACTCGCGACACGCCTGCAAAGGCTGTATCGTGAGCTCAACTCGATCCTCGAGCGTGCGCGACCGACGGAAGTGGCGATCGAGGAGCTATTCTTCAGCCGGAACGTGCAGACGGCCCTGGCGGTGGGCCAGGCTCGGGGCGTGGCCATCCTCGCGGCGGCGAACTTCGGTCTGGCGATTAGCGAATACACCCCTCTGCAGATCAAACAGGCCGTGGTCGGCTATGGGAGGGCACGGAAAGAGCAGATTCAGGAGATGGTCAGGGTTCTGCTGGGTCTGACGGACAAGCCTGAGCCCGACGACGCCGCCGATGCGCTGGCGCTGGCCATCTGCCACCTGCATTTCAGCAGGATGGAGCGGATCATCGGCGAGCAGGCGATAGGAGATAACACTTGATCTCAAGCATACGGGGCACAGTTGCCAGCAAAACAGGGGAATACGTGGTCGTGGAGGTTGGCGGAATTGGCTTCAAGATTCTTGCCCCGACGAGCACGCTCGATGGCCTGGGCGCCGTCGGCGAGCCCGTGACCTTGATGACCCATCTGCACGTGCGCGAGGACAATCTCTCGCTCTTCGGCTTTGTTTCGGACCAGGAGCGACGGATGTTCGAGCTGCTGCTGAACGTCTCGGGCGTAGGGCCAAAGGCGGCTCTGAACATCCTTTCGGCGACCCCCCTCGAATCGCTATACACGGCCATCGCGTCGGGGAACTCCGACATCCTCACACGCATCCCCGGCATAGGTGCAAAAACGGCGGGCCGCATCGTGCTCGATCTCAAAGGGAAGATAGACCCACGCCACGCCACGAGTCGCCCGGCAGATGTCGCCAGCGCCGACGCCGACGTACTCGCGGCCCTTACCAACCTCGGGTACAGCCTCGTCGAAGCGCAGAGCGCCGTCCGCGCCCTGCCGAACGAGGGCGTTCTCTCGGCCGAGGATAAGATCGTGCAGGCATTGCGCTATTTCGCCGAGCAGCGCGGCTAGAATGTCCGCCAGAGTGGTGATGCTGGGCTTGCTGGTGCTGCCAGGCGTCGTGTTCCATGAGTTAGGTCACTACCTGTTTTGCCGCCTGGTTGGGGTGCGCGTTCACGAGGTCGTCTACTTCAGATTTGGCAATCCTGCTGGATACGTGGTTCACACCACGCCGCGCCACTTCCGCGACCATTTCGCCATTGTCGTCGGCCCGTTCGTCGTCAACTCCCTTGCCGGGTTCCTTCTGTTCATCTCCGTGGTCGGCAAGTGGACAAGGCCGTACGCGACGGCCGGCATCGAGTGGCAATGGATCGTGGTGTGGACGATCGCGCTCTGGCTGGGCGTTTCCCTCTCGCTGCAGGCTTTTCCGAGCAAAGGCGATGCTCGCAGCCTCTGGCAGGCTGCGAGCCGGCATGTGCGCCGCGGCAATATCCTCGCGCTCGTGGGCTATCCTGTTGTGGGCCTCATTTACCTGGCGAACGTGTTGCGGCGGCTGTGGCTGGACTGGCTATACGCCGCCGCGCTCATCACGGTCTCGGCACTGGTCTTTTAGGCGCTACTTAACCGCTTGCTTCACCCCGTGGAAGATGGCTCGCTGCCGCTCGACGTGTCGGTACATCCAGCCAACCGCGAGGGTGAAGGCGACGGCCAGGATGGCCTGGTAGACCAGGCCGTGGAATTGCAGCACCTGCCAAGCGAAGGCGAGAACCAGCAGCAAGCCGGTCGCCAGATGGCAGATTATGGTCAGCGCGTTGGCAGGGATCAGGTCGAACGAGCTGGCGTAGTGTTTCAACGCGACCTGAACAGCCCGGACTGAAAGTGGAACCGTCATCAGACCGATCAGCGTCACCGTCGGCAGCATCTGCATCACCACGCCGGCCACTAGCGAGATGTAGGCCAGCGCGATCAGCACGATGAACAGCCCAACTGCCCGCGATCGTCCGAGCCGCACGACCAGCGTCCGCTTATTCACGGCGCCGTCGGCGACATAATCCGGGAACTCGTTTATGTAGAGAACTGCCGTGATGAACAGGGCCACGGGCAACGAGGCGACGACTGGGACCCAACTGAGGGTCTTCGTCTGCACGAAGTACGCGCCCAGCGTCATCAGGACCCCGTAGTTCAAGCCGACGAGCAGCTCGCCCATGCCTCTGCTCGCCCAGTTGAACGGCCACCCCGTGTAAAACACGCCCGAAACCAGGCCGATCACACCCAGGACGATGACAGGCCAGCCCGCCACCCACGCGAGATAAAGGCCAAGCACGCTGCCCAGAACACACAGGAGCAGGCCCCCGGTCAGCATTTCCAATGGCGAGAGCAGCCCCAGTTGAATCACGCGACTGCCGCCCGAGAAAGGCCTGACGAACTCACGGTTGGACGGATCATTGCCACTGTCGTTGTCGAAATAATCGTTCAGCACGTTAGTGCCTGCCTGGAGTGAGAGGCCGGCGATGAACGTCAGCGCGAACAAAGGATAATCGAGGCTCCCGCTCATCATCCAGGCAACCGCTGTGCCGAGCAAGACCGGCACGGCACTGGCGGTGAGGAACGCGACCCTGAGCGCCGCCAGCCAGGCCTGAGACTTTCGCTTCAGGCGCTTCCAATCGCCCACCGCCTCGCGGTTCTCGGGAAAATCGAGGACCTTCGGGGGCTTGCCCTGCACGACCTCACCGGCGACACGAAACTTAATCAACTGCGGAACGATCTTGACGCACTCCAGCACATCCAGCGCCCCGGTCTGCGCCAGATAGCCCACCACCGGCGACCGCTTCGCCAGCACCTCGAGCGCTCTGGCACGCTCCTCATCGTCACGAACGAACTCCGCCCGCCCGGTAACTTCCACCTCTTCCATCTGGACAAAGTCAGTCCTGGTCTGCTGCACCAGCACCGATATCGAGGGATTGTGGGTCAACTGGATGGTCTTAGGATCGCCCTTAACGCTCGAAACGTAGAAGTTGAAATCCTCGTCGACCGCATAATGCATCACTCGGGTCCGGATATCCTCGCCCGAAGCCGTGGCCACGGTTGCCACCTCGATAGAATCGAGTACCGTCTCGATGTCGTGATACGCCGATTTCTTGTGCACCATCCTCCTCCTCGTGCGATATCGGGCCAAGGTCGTGCCCTCCGCCGGAAGAAACCACTATAGCAGTTTGCATTTTGATATGGCTACCCGTAGCGCGGGGGCTCGTCCCCCGCCCCGCCCAGCGGGGGACGAGCCCCCGCGCATCATTGCATACGCTCGGTATATCGGTGGCTGCTCCGCTAGCCAAAATCCTTTGCAAACTGCTATATATCCTACGAGCAGCCGAGAACTATCTTAGCACAGTCTCGCAAGCGTTGCAAATTGTGGCAGGCGCGCGGGTGCGCAGGCAGGCCTTATGATGCGTTCTAACTCGTCGAGATGCGCAACTCCACGTCATTCCCGTCATTAACTCCAGCGTCGGCATTCACCTGTAAAACTGCTCCAGGATGACCACTGGCCCCACTTGTTTCTCTCCAGCCTGTACCTGTCGCTCCGCCGGCTTGCCGGTTTGTTCGTCGTACGCCACAACCGCAAGCTGGCAATCTTCCTGGCAGGGGACATTAGCGCCTAAGTAATAGAAATCGACAACAGTGTCGTTGGGGACCCAGCGGTTAGTGGGATAAGTCCACAACTGGGGTACGTTGTCGATTTGAAACAGCATCGTGCCATCCCGACGCATCGTTCGCACCGAGACCTTGTAAGACCGATCAAGTTTCTTGTCGGTCTGCCAGAACAGGTATAGCGATGAGGCCCCTTTCCATTGCTGCAATCTGTGCCCGATCAGTTTCATTCCGTTGTCCAGCACGACGTCATCACGGGTCAACTCGTCAAGTATGGGAGGCTTGATAAGGAAAATCGTGGCAGCCTCTTCAAGCGATAGTGGCACCAATCGTGATTTTGCCTGCGAGGCGGCGTCGCGAATACCGGAATAGCTGCCAAAGGCGCCGAAGCGATTCCCATAATTAAGCACGAGATAGCGCCAATTCGACGCCGCGGGTTGCGCCAGTAGCTCGTCGACACTCTTGGGGCTGGCAGCAACAGCGTAAACCTGATCGTAGCGAGTGCGCCCGGGAACATCAGTCGCGTGGAGATAGGCATCGTTCGTAGCTACCGTCCTCGGGTCTGCCATACCGGCAATTCGTAAGAACTCGTTAACCTGACCCGGGTCGGTTCTCGGCGGTGAATCAAGCCAGCGCGCCAGCGAATTCACCTGAAGCGTGCCAACCGCCGCGGCCACCGCCGCCAGCACCAGAACAGTTTGGACCGCTCTACGTACGGGAAGCAACGAGGCAATCCGGTCGGCGACCAGCACCATGGCTACCGTTTGCAGCGCAACCGAGACGAGCAGGAAGCGTGGAGTTAACCAGGCCATCGAAGTCGCGGCGATCGGCGCAAGCAACGCCAACACCATCAACAGCCGGCCAGCGGGGTGCAGTCGCCTGTCGAATATCAAGGCTAAGCTCCCCAACAACCAGAAATAATGAAGGAGCGGCGGCCACAAGGGCAAGGAAGCGAATGCGCTCGAAAACTGTCCCCACCAGTGTTCGACGAAGCGGCCCGGGTCGAGTGAAATAACCTGGAGCAAAGAGATGGTGTCGGGCATTTTTCCCCAATTGGTTACCCAATCGCCTTGGCCGTAGAGGCCAAACCAGACGTTCTTTGCCTGCGTGCTAAAAAATGGCTGGTGATACACGGCTATGCTCGGCACGATCTGAGGCGCCGCCGCTAAGACAAACCCGACGACTGGCAACGCCGCGTCGCCCAAAGCACACCTGAACGATTTGCCCCTTCTCACCAGCACGTACAGTAGGAAGCATACAAGTAGAGGCAGCGACGTGTACCGCACAAGATAGGCCAGGCCCAAGACAAATCCGCCGGCAAAAGCGAAGCGTCTGGACGCGACGGGTTTTCGATCCGGCTCGAAAAGCAGCATCAAGCAAACAGAAAGCGCTTGCAGGCCAGCGGCGAGTATGTCAGTTCCCTCATAGGCCGCGTATCCCAAGAAATGCATATTGGTGACGAGCAGCAGAACACCTGCCAGAGCAAGGGTGAGGCTGCGTGCAACACGAAGGATGATGATGAACACGGAAATCAGGGCCAGCAATCCTCCGGTCCAGGAAAGGAACTGGCCGAAGCGGAGGGCATCCGCGCCGTTTTCGATGGCTACGCGGAGAAGGAAAGGATAGCCAAGGGGATACATTCCATCTACCAAGGTGCGTGCATCCAGCCAGCTCAACCGGAGACCCAGGTCGATATGATACCAGAAGTCGAGGTTCTCGACGGCAGCCCGTGGTGTCAGGTACCTGGCGACCAATGTGGTGTATGAGACCAGGACGGCAGCGCAAAAGAGGAAGGTTATCGCCGCGCGGGCTCGCTCGCGACCCGTTTGGCCAACGTTCAACGCGCCAATCGCCTCGGTCGGGCCATCGGCATCTTGGGACGCGGAACCGCCCGATCTCAGGCCGGATTGCACGCCCGGTGGCGCCAGGAACGACAACAACCACAAAGCTCCATTCCTCTCAACTCGTTTCCCCTTCGATCAGTCTGGCCCACCGTCTGAAAACCGTCGCCCCGATCTTTTCGAGTCGAGGTAGATGATCGTCTGCTTCCGCGACGATCTTGCGACCGTCGATGCCTTCTTCGCGGAGCTCGTCGGCGAATGTACCCACCATATCCTCGATGATGCTCGGCGTAACCTCCATGTGAAACAGGAGCCCGTAGGCGTTGCGGCCGAACCGAAACGCCTGGCAGGTGGTTAAGGCAGACGAGGCCAGGGACACGGCGCCTGTTGGAAGCTCAAAGACGTCGCCGTGCCAGTGATAGGCCTTGAATTCGGCTTCCACTCCCCGCCAGAGCGGGTCTTCCAGAGCAGCTTCCGTCAGGGTTACGCTGTGCCAGCCGATCTCCTTCTTGCTCCCCTTCGCCACCCTGGCGCCCAGAGTGGCTGCCAGGAGCTGGCTGCCCAGGCACACGCCCAGCACCGGCTTCTCATTGCGCAGCGCCTGCTCGATGAGCCGTATCTCGTCGAGCAGAAACGGGTAGCGAGATCGCTCGTATACCCCCATCGGCCCACCCATCACGACCAGGCCGGCCGCGTCGCCCATTTGCTCAGGGATGGCCTGCCCTGCAAACGTGCGCACGTAGCGCCAGGAGACGCCTTCGGCTTCCAGGGCATCGGCGATACTTCCCAGCGTTTCGCAGTGAAAGTGTTGCAGCGCCCATACGGTTGGCATAGTCTTCATCCCCCCACATAAGAAAACTTACGCTGTACGATAGTATTTTGGTGATTGCGCAAATAGGAAGGGTTTTTGGCGTCAACGGATGTGCAACGGATAAATGGATACGAAATCCGTCACACGCGTCGACGCGATGGCAGACTTCCCCACGGATATCCGCAATCCCGCGTAAACTTTCCCGCCACACAGCACGAGTTGATTTCGCATCAAGAACTGGCATTACCCTGCGCAGAAGACTTTCAAGAGCGTGGTCTCAGCCTTGGGCGCGACCACCAGCACATTGGCCTGAATGTCCTCGAGATGGTGGCGCACTGTTTGCTCATCGATTCCCGGCGGCGCGTAGACGGCGAACAAAGCGTTCCGGGTATTCGCGGTTATTCGCGTGCGGCCATCGGGACCGTAGATCACGCTGGAAATCACGCCCAGGCCATCGGCCATCATCATATCATCCGGCTTCAACGCCTGCTCTTGCCCGTTGAGCAAGACGTAGCGCTCGCCGCCGTTTGCAATGTCAACCCGCACTGACGTCTGCAAAGCGTCCAGATCGTGGCCGGCCGTGAGCAACTGGTTCTTGAGCTCGGCCATAAACATCGCCTCAACTAGCGCCGCGACGCGAGGAATCGATTTGCCCTTGAACGCAACCGACTCAAGCTGAAGTCGAACGTGATAGGTCTTTTTGAAGCGTTTATAGTAAGCCTCATAGGCCTTGATCGTTTCGAGGGCCGCGACCGCAGCGGCGTCGCTGTCGGCGAAGCGAGATCGCAGCTCGGCCTCCAATTCATCCTTGAGGCTGTTCAGGGCGGGATGATGGTCCGGATTGGCCACGTGGCGCATCACCAGCACCCCCACCACTGCCCCGGAGTAAGCGGCTTTCCAGCTCTCCGACACGACGAACATTGGTAGCATCTCCTTAACGCCTGATAGGACTTACGATCGCCACTCTGTCAGACGGGCCTTACGCCGTTCTCAGGTTTCTTATGGCTAAGGTTAACGCCCGGGGAAGGGGTGGCACACCCTCACCCTTGCCCTCTCCCTCGTACGCGAGGGAGAGGGGACGTAAGGTAAGTGCTCGCCTGATAGCTAGGAGCGATCAAAACCCGCTGTATTTTCCACACGCGTGTGGCCATTATACCTCATTTGGTAGTGACAATCGACAATTACAATTGTATAATAGGGGTCATCCGCCAAACCTTCAATCGTTGGGAGTTCCACGGCAATCCTCGTCCGCCAGCGTCTGAACGCCTGTGATGACGGCTAGCGTGCCGCCAGGCTGGGGTTTTCCCGCTCAGCGGGATCTGCGAGGTGATGTTCCCCATCCTTCCTGAGGTAGGACCCGTATCCGGGGCGGCTGGTGGCGAAGCCGAATCCAAAGAGGCGTCCTGATGTTGCACCAGGAACGCAAAGAATTGAAAGGTAGGTTCAAGAGGTTATGTCGGCAGTTATCGCCAGACCGACGATTACGTCGAGGGTCTGGGGCGCCTACGGTGTCCTTGGCCTGGTGAGTGCTTCGCACGCCGTCACTCACATCGTCTCAGCTCTAATGCCTTTGATCTATCCCATGGTGATGCAGGAGTTCGGCTTCGGCTACAGCCAGCTTGGCCTGATGCTGGCCGTTTCCAACGTATTGAGCGGCATTTTTCAGATCGTCTTCGGCTACCTGGGCCGGTACGCGCTCCGTCGCACCATTCTTGGCGCGCAGAACTTCTTCATCGCGGCCCACCTCATCCTGTTCAGTTTGACTTCTACCTTCCCGCAGTTCTTTGGGACGGCCCTGGCCGGACGTATCGCTATGACCCCGCAGCATCCCGTCGGCAACTCTCTGGTCGCCGACATGTTCGGCAAGCGTCTGCGTGGCTCGGCATTCTCGATCAACTTCGCCGGGGGCAACCTGGGCACCGTCTTCGTGCCGATGATTGCCACTTTCCTTATAATGAGCATTGGCTGGCGCTGGACGTTAGCGCTTTTTTCTCTGCCAGGGATGATCGTCGGTGCGCTGTTGTTCCTGCTGATCTCGGAGACCAGGACGATGCCTACGACCGAAGGGGGCGCAGCGCCCAGCAGGAATCCCATCCGTGAGGCGCTGCGACTGATGCGTAATCGCAACGTTCTGATGGTGTTTCTCGTTTCGTCGATCGCAGCAGGAGGACGCGGCATAGGCATCGTGACAGTCTATGTGCCTCTATATTTGAAGGACGGACTAAAGCTCGATGCAGGCCTGGTGGGAACGATTTTCACCATCCTGATGATTGGCAGCGTCATCGGCCCGCTGCTCGGAGGGAGGCTCTCCGATAAGTATGGCCGAAAGCGGGTCGTGTTTACCGCCTACTGCCTGGCCACCCTGGCGATGATCGGCGTGATACTGGTCGGCGGCAACATCTGGATTCTGGTACCGATCATTCTCGTGGTGGGCCTGGCGACCTACGCCGAGAGCCCGGTGCTGCAGACACTGCTCGCCGATTGCCTGCAACGTGGCACGCGCGATTTCGCCTTCGGCCTTTATTTCGCCGTGAACCTGGCCACCGGCTCGATCTGGACGTGGACCCTCGGCTTCCTCATCGACAACAGTGGCTTTCTACCGGCCTTCTATCTGATGGCAACATCCTATGTCCTCGCGGGGCTGCTGCTGGTATTGATGATAAGAGAGCCGAAGCACGAGGATTAAACGCATCTCTTAGCTGTTGAACAATCTGAAGACTGAGATCGCCGCTGGACCGAGTATGACCACGAACAGAGACGGCAGGATGAAGAAGACGATGACTGGGATCATCTTGAGCGGCGCCTTTTGCGCCATCTCTTGCGCCTTCAGCCTTCGCTTCGTCCTCATATCCTCCGCGAGCACCCGCAATGCGTCGGCGATCGCGACGCCCATCTGCTCCGCGTGCGCGACGGTCTGGCTTAAGCTCCGCAGCGATGCCACCCCCGTTCGGGTCGCCATCTCCTTCAAGGCATCGCGCCGCTGCCGGCCCAGGCGCATCTCGTGGAGGGCTCGCGCGACCTCGTCGGCCAGCGGGCCGGGCATCCTCTCGGCCACCCTCATCAGCGCGGCATCGAGACTAAGCCCCGCCTCTACGCACGCGACGATCAGGTCCACCGCGTCGGGGATGCCCCGCTCGATCGTCTTCTGGCGTCCCCCAATCACTATGCCCAAGAGCACGTCCGGCAGCATTCGCCCGACCAAGATCGCGACGCCGATCGTTCCTAATTGTAGAAGGCCCAGGCGCTGGCCCGAGAGAAGCACCGCAGCGACATAGGCCAAGGGTATGCCGAGAAAGGAAATCAGTTTGAGCGCCAGAAAGGTGGAGACGTCGAGCGGATTGCCCGCCATGGCCAGCTTCTCCACCGCTTTGCCGCGTATCTCCTGCGGGGCCGTGCTCGAGAGGACCCCGGTCAGAATGCCAACGACTGGCCCCAGGATGCGGTCCCAGAACGAGCCATCGATGGCGTCTTTACGCAAGGGCTCATCGGTTTCAGCCGCGTAAGTCTCCACCGCGTCCCGTAAAGCATCGTTCCGACCGCCCGAAAAAAGCAGGACGAGGTAGGCTATCGCCGCGAACGCCGCTGCACCAAGGAGCAGTGGAACGGGAATAAAGGCTGGAATGGCCATCGGTATGCCCTCCTTGTCGATAATCAAGGTCAACAATCAAGGTCGGTATTCAAGGTCGGTAATCAAGGTCGGTAATCAAGGTCGGTAATCAAGGTCAATAATCAAGGTCGGTGAAGCGCCGCAAGAGCAACATCCCTGCCGCCAGCATGCCTACCGCGGCAAGGAGCATCAGACGGCCAAGGCCCGTGCCTAACAACGTCGAAATGTACGTCGGGTTCATCAAAGATATCGCCAGGAAGACGAAGAACGGCAGGCTGGAGATGATGTAGCCGGATACGCGCGGGTCGGTCGTGAGCGCGTGCACCTCGTCACGCAGCAGGAGTCGCGCGCGGATCGTGTGGGCGATGCCGGCCAGAACCTCCGACAGGTTCCCCCCGACGGTCTTGTGCACCAGGATCGCGGTTGCCACCAGGTAAACATCGTGGCTTGGCACGCGCCGGCACATACTGGCGAAGGCGTCGTCGAGCTGCATCCCGACGCTGATGTTACGGACCACATTAGAGAACTCCTGGCTTGTCGGCTGCGGCAGCTCCCTGGCCACCGTCTCCAGCCCTTGCAGTAAGCCGAATCCTGATTTGAGGCAGGTGCTCATCAATTCGATCGCGTCTGGCAACTGGGCCTCGAAAGCTTTGATCCTCCCCCGCTGGCGATGCCTGACATAGAATCGAATCGCCAGGTAGCTCAATGGCACAAAGAGTATGCCGACCAAGAAAGTACCAGAGATGAGGGTGGCGATTGCGAAGAAGACGGCGGCGCTGGCGATGTGGACGGCCACATACACCCCGGGCTTGAGCGGCAGGCCGGCACGGAGCATCGCCAGCTCGAGGTCCTCCGCCCACGAAGTTCCCTTGACGAGCTCGTCGATCGGGCGAACGAGGCCGGACCTTTCCGTTCGCAAGACGTCGATGTTCGCGACCCGCCGCCCGGACATGCCCTGGGCGTATACCTCGACCGTCTCGTCAAGCTCCGCTCGTCTGGCCCCAAGAGCCTCGACCGCCGCGACGACTATCAGCACGACGACAAAGAAGGCGAGCGCAGAAAAACCGAGTATTACCATAATTCACGACCTTTCGTCGCCGTGGGTGCCATTCCCTCCAGATTGAACACCGCCGGCGACAGCGTTATTCCGGCCAGCTCGATGCGTTCGATGAAGTGCGGCCGAATGCCGGTGGACTTGAATTGCCCCACGATCTTGCCCTCGCTGTCGATGCCCACTTGATGGAAGAGGTAGATATCGTGCATCGTCACCACCTGCCCCTCCATACCCACGATCTCCGCGATGTTAGTTATCCTCCTCACCCCATCACGGTGCCGGACCAGGTGCACGATCACGTTGATGGCCGAGGCTATTTGCTCACGGACCGCCCGCTGCGGCAGGTCCAGCCGCGCCATCAGGACCATATCTTCGATTCTGGCGAGGGCATCCCTGGGCGTGTTCGCGTGAATCGTAGTCATCGAGCCATCGTGGCCGGTATTCATCGCCTGGAGCATGTCGAAGGCTTCGCCGGCGCGGCATTCGCCGACGATTATTCGATCGGGGCGCATGCGCAGCGCGTTGCGCACCAGGTCCCGCTGCATCACCTCCCCTTTGCCCTCGATATTCGGCGGACGTGTCTCCAGGCTGACCCAGTCGTCCTGCCTGATCTGCAGCTCGGCGGGGTCCTCGATCGTCACTATCCGCTCGCGATTCGAGATGAAAGAAGACATGACGTTGAGCATCGTCGTCTTGCCCGTGCCCGTTCCTCCAGAGATAATGATGTTCAGCCTCGCCCCGATACACGCCTTCAGCAACTCCAGGATCGCCGCGTTCATGGTGCCGAAAGAAACGAGGGTCTCGGGAGTGTATGGCTCCCTGGCGAACTTGCGGATCGTAATCGATGGTCCGTGAACGGCCAGAGGCGGGATGATGGCGTTGACACGAGAGCCATCGGGCAATCGCGCGTCGACCATCGGCGAGCTTTCGTCGATTCGCCGTCCGATGGGCGCGACTATTCGCTCGATTATGCGCATGATGTGCGCGTCGTCCTTGAATACCCTGTCGCTCAGATGGAGCACCCCACCACGCTCGTAGTACACCCTGTCGTGTCGGTTGACCATCACCTCCGTGATGGTCGGGTCCTGCAGCAGCGGCTCCAGGGGGCCGTAGCCCAGGACCTCGTCGGCGATCTCCGAAGCCAGACGCAGCCTTTCGCCACGCGTCAGGCGAACGCCCTCCTGCGCGAGCACCCCATCCGCCGCCTCTTCGACACTGCGGCGAACACGGTCTCGGCCCTCGCTCGCATCGAGCTTGGCCGGGTCCAGGTCGTGGACGAGCTTCTCGTGAACCTTGAATTTTATGTCGAGCAATTCGTTCGTACGGACCGACGGTCTTTCCTCCCCGTTTGGTCGGGCCTGGCCATCGACCGTGGGCCTAGGAACGTTCCTCTCCGAGAACGTGCGGTTAACCAGTGACATGCCCTACCTCCTCGCCAGGAAAAACTTTTGCGTCATCTTGTCCACGAGTCCGTGGCCGTTAGTGCCATTCGCGCCCAATATCTTCCTGGTCAGATCGAAGATGCTTCTCGCCATCTCGGCCCTGGCCTTGGTCCTGTCCTGCACGACGAGCCCTCCCGGCCCTATGACGGAGTCGGCGGCGGGGTCTAACGGCAGCTTCCAGAAGGCCGGATAGCGAAGAACCCCGACGATGTCCTCCGGATTGGCCCCGCTGCGCCCATTTGCCTTGTTGATCACCAGCTTGACCTTCTCTTCCGAATACTGCCATTGCCGCATCAGGTCGAGGCAGGCCTTGGTCCGCTTGACACAGAGAAACTCCGGGGTCGTGACGAGCAAGATCAGATTCGACATATCGAGCGCCGCCAGCACCGTCTCGTTGAGCCCGCCGGGCGTATCGAGGATCACGTAATCGTAAACCGAAGCGAGCTCGCCGAGCACCTTTCGGACGTGGTCCCCTGTGATCTGCTCCGAGCCATCCACGTGCACGGGCGCCGGCAGCACTCGCACACCGCTGCTGTGCTTGGCCAGGAATCCATCCACCAGGTCGGAATCCAGCGTGTGCAGCGCCTCCACCACGTCCAGAATGGTCTTTTCCGGTGGCGTATTCATCATCAGGGCCACGTCGCCGAACTGCAGATCGAGGTCGACCAACACGACCCGTTGCTTGCTTTCCACGGCGATGCTGGCCGCCAGATTGGTGGAAAGCGTGGTCTTGCCGATGCCCCCTTTGACGCCGAAAACGCAGATGATGGTGCCCGTGTAGAAAGGCGCGGCACCGCCCGACGCCTCGAGCTCTTGCCTCTGCTGCTCGCGGGCGAAGAGCGCCAGGATGGCCGTGTGCAGATCCTCGGGATCGGCAGACCTGGGGATGTGGTCGTCGGCGCCAGCGACCATCGCCTTCCGCAGGTTATCGTGGTCGGACAGAGACGAGACGACGATCACCGGCCAGCGTGGCTGGCCGCGGGAGAGCAGCTCGACCGTCTTCAGGGCGCGCGCAACCGGATCTTCCACCGCCACCACCACGATATCGGGCTTGAGCTGATTGGCCCAGGTGTAGGCCACCGGGCCGAAGGCCGACTCTCCGGCCACGACCACGTCGGCGAAAGTGAACTGCTTGTTCAGCGCCGCCAGCGCCTCGCGACTTTCGTCGACGAGCAGGACCCTGACCTCCCGTCGCCGCCTGTCGTTCCGCAACATTTCGCCTCTCATCACTTCACCTTCCTGAGGCCACCGGTTTTTGCAGCGGCTCCTTGATGGCCCCTAAAGTGGCTTCGGGCAGATCCGCCACGCCGTCATCATTCGCCGCGCGTAGGACCATTCGCAGCTTACCGGTCGCCTCGGCGAGCGCAAGTCGTTGGGCTTGCTCAGCCGTCACCGCCAGCGTAGCGCTCTTGGCCTGGGGTCGCGCCGTGGCTTTATCTGCCGCGCCACTGCCGTTGGACTTATCATCTTGCTTGTTTGC
Source organism: Chloroflexota bacterium (assembly GCA_016189905.1). Lineage (GTDB taxonomy): Bacteria > Chloroflexota > UBA6077 > FW602-bin22 > JACPRP01 > JACPRP01. The sequence continues at coordinate 22,435 of JACPRP010000102.1, forward strand.
CACTGTCGCACCACCGACCTGGCTAGACGACCGCTGCGACGATTTGGCAGATGGAGTATTACCGTCCACGGGCATCTCCTCATCGCCCTCGATTGCCTGGGCGACCGCCAGCACCTGAAGGTCCTGGAGGATGGTCATCGCCGAGTCCTTACCCAGTGACGACTTGGAATCGAAGATGGCGATGATATCCACCCGATTGCCAGGAACGATCAGACCGCCTGTGCCGATCACCTCGCTGAAGGTGACGGCAATCGCCCGCTTGCCCGGGGGAATCAATTGCGCCAGGCTCAGCTTCTCTTCTTTGCTGGCATCACTCCGGAATTTGGTGGATAGAACTTGCTCGCCGGCCGTCAGTGGCACGCTGGCCATCTTACCATCCAGCTCGGAAAGAGAAGACAGGGCCGAGGGGTGCTTCGCTTCGATAGGCACCTGGCGCGTGGTGAACATCTCTGACGACAGCGTGACCTTGGACGGGATGTCGTCGCGCGCCACTACCACGGTGGCCATCTGCCTGTTCTGGGCCTGACGTGTGGTCGTATCCACATAGTAAAAGGTGCCGACGGCGGCGACCAGACCCAGGACGAGCGCCAGTATCAACGACTTCCGACTCCGCGACTTACCTGATCTTGCCATTTGTGACCTCCCGAATATTCAATCTATCGCTGGCGTCGGGCCCCTGGCCCAACACGTCGTGAATTGTGGCGAACGGGGCTAGCCCCGATACCCTGGGAGCCCCGGGTATCGAGACTAGCGAATCAAACGCACCAACTTTATGCCGTACTGATTGTATTGAGACCAGTCGCCTTCTGGGTCGAGGAGCTTGACGAAGTGGCCGGTGACCTGCGCCGTCTCCGGATTGTTCTTCGACGGCGGCACGTTGGCCCAGGAAACGACAAAGAACTCGACAAAGCCCAGGATCGTGACCATCTTCTTGCCGTTTACGTCGAACGTATTGACCACGGGGATAGTGATGATGCGCGGGCAGTCGTGGTTCAGATTACCATCCGCGTCGACGACATCCCAGTAACCTTCGGTATCGTGCGGTGGGACAATACGCTCGTTGAATCCCTGGACGATCGGCCCGACCAAGTTGCCCGTCTCCGTGGGCACCTCGTCGCCAATTTCGGCCCCGGCACAGCTATTTCCCGCGATGCCGTTTCGAAGGCCATTCCCACCTTGCCCATACAAATCCAGCGCCTGGAAGTTGCCCTGTTGACCCTGGCCGGCCGAGAGCTTGAGGTCGTATGTAAAGTTCGGGCCGAACTGGTAACCAAAATCGGCAGCCCCGTTACCGGCAAGCGGGGTGACGCCAATCGGCACCAGGCATGGATAAGATTGAGGTGAGCCGACGATCGCGGTGGCGGTCGCGGCGACGTCGCTGAGATTGGCAAGGCCAAGGACCGGCATCAAGAAGATTGGGACGCTACGCACCGCGGTCACCGTGATGGTGTCGTTGCCCACATAGGTGGTGCTCACGGTGGCGGTCGTGCTCGCCGCACTCTCGCCGTTGTCATCCACGTACTTGTAGGCCACCTGTTCCGCCTTATTCGGTTTGTCGGGCAGCTCCTGGGCCCCACCCAGCGCGCCGGCGTCGACGGCCGTCTGTAACCTGCGGCGGGTCTCGAGCAGCATCCCCACGTCCGTCACCAGACCCACGAAGCCGATGAGCACCGGCAACATCAGCGCCACCAGAATCAGTGACACGCCCTGCTCGCCGGGGTGGCGAGAAGCGCGAGAACCGGGCCAGGCTTTCCTGGCCATTAGACACAGTCGTTGCTTCATATCTTTGGCCCCTCGTAGCGCATTATCGCCGAGCTGTTCAGCGGTATGATCGTGTTTCCACCGAAGAAGTTGTTGGCGATGATTCCCGTGATCAGCTCGACGTCCAGCGAAACCGACACGCTCAACGACTCACCCTGCTTGGGCGCGGGATTGAAGACGACGGTGGCATCTCCCAGACCGGGGATAGACTTGACGTGGTTGACCACGTCCGTGTTGCCGACAGCGGCATAGCGCGCTCCCTCCCGGGCGCCATGGGTCACCGACAACCAGGCGTTGAACGCGCGTCCAAAGTCGGCTATGCCCATCACCAGCAGTATGAGGATCGGCGCGACCAACGCGAACTCAATCAGATTCTGGCCCTTCTCGCCGCGCCTCGCATGGAGGATGGGTTCCCTCGAAAACATTCCTTTCACCTCCCTAATGGTGCTCCAAATAACGCGGCCAGGCAGCCCGCCGCCACGGCGACGCCGAACGGGAGGGACTTCACTCCGCCGGGTCCCCAACTGGCGTAGGCAGACAGCGCGGTTAGAGCAAGCCGACGATAACCAACGATCGCGATCGACGCGGCGCCGAGGATGAGGGCCGAATAGAGGAAGGCGAACAGCAAGAAGCTGACACCTTCGAGCGCGCCGACCGCGACGAGCAGCTTCAGGTCGCCCGCGCCAACGCCCCGCAGCGCAACTGGGATGATGAGCAAAGCGAAGGCGAAACCGGCGGCCCGAGCGCTATCCGCCAGGCCGTCGATTCCCCTGAACATCCCGTTCAAAGCTAGCCCCGCGGCGACGGCCGGAAACGTCAGCGCGTTATAGATCTTGCCGCGCCTGACATCAGTGTACGCGGCGACCGAGACCACGGCTATTAACAAGACATCGACGACCGTTGTTTCCAACTCGGACTCCATTTTGGTCCGTCGGATCGCCTCTCTCGGCATCCGACGGACCCCGCGATGAACATTCTGGGTAACGCGACACCGTAATCGATTTGTCTCTTCGCCCCGGGCCGCCGCGCGCTGCTCAAGTCAGCGCCGCGGCCGCTCGAGGCCCATCTGGAACCCTACGGAACAACAAGGTTAGCCGCAATTCCCTGGAACACGGCGTCGACTTGCGTTCCTGTCACCGTGATGGCTCCAATAGCTACGAGGGCGATCAGGGCGACCAACAGACCGTACTCGACCAGGGCCGCACCTTCTTCCTCCTGGACCAATCTCCTCATAAGGTTCATCGTGTCTCACCTCCTTCCCTTTTAGCATTTTCACGCAACTGAACTTGACGCTTCATTTCCCACGGACGCTCACGCAACCTGAGCGGACGGTCCGCTCCAATTCGCCGAATCTGGCGGAACTCCGCCACGGCGAGCGCCAACAACGTCGCCAAGATCAATCCCTTGGAGAAGACGCTGGCTCGATCGAAGCCCCCACTCAGATAGCTGATCAAGACCAGCAGGGCCGCGAACGCCATACCGGCTTCGATGTAGCGCCAGCAGTGTTCCGGTGGATCGTTATCCACCGGTGCGCCTTCGATCAAGGCGCCGCCAAAAGTCGCCGCGCCGGTCAGCCATTCGCCCCAACCGGTCGGCTTCCACCAGGCGGGCATCGCCGTCGCGAGGGAAGCCCTGGGCGAGGACCATTCCCGTGGCGATGCCGCCCCCGGACCGGTGCTCTTGCCGTTGCCGTCGCCCGCGATCTTCCTGGATGATTCCCTAGCCTCTTCGAGCGTCGGCAAGAGGCTGTCGAACAATCGCTTCTTCGAGATCGAGGCCGCGGCGCCGGCGGCGCGCGCCGCCGCGTCGTACTCGTCGACGTCGAACTCGATGGCGACGACCAGCGACGTCGGGGGCAGGCAAAGTCGCAGGGTGCGGAGGACCTGGATGCCATCGCCCTCCACCATCTCGATGTCGACCAGCACCACGTCCGGACGCGTCGCCCGCGCCAGCTCGACCGCCTCGTCTAAGGCCGTCGCCTCACCGACGACCTCGTAGCGGCGGCTGTTCTCGAGGAAGCTCTTGATGTCGCGCCGCACGCGGTCGTTGCGAACGAATATGAAAATGCGCTGTGTTGCTGGCCGGTCCTCTGACATCTCAACGTTCCTGCTGTTAAAGGATCTTCTCTATACTTACGATAACAAAAGGTCCGATTCCTGTAATGAGCGATTGCCCAGCAATTGTCTCAGGGATTTCCCCTATGATTTCGTAGCCAGATTCACCCACGCTGGGACAGCGGGCCGATGATGCCCAGCCTGATAGCGCTGGAGATCGCCTCGGAGCAGTTCTTCACCTGCAGCTTAGACAGTATCCGTGCCCGGTAGTTCTCGACCGTCTTCGGGCTCAGAGAAAGCTCGCGCCCGATCTGCTTGCTGGTGAACCCATCCGCGATAAGCTTGAGAATCCCCCTCTCGCGATCGCTGAGCTCATAGGGCTGCCCAGATCGCTCGCCAGATCGGCGCGACGATTCGATGACCGCCTTCGTGGCCGAGGGGTCGAGGAAGGATTGGCCAACCGCCACCGTCCTGATCGCTTGAACCAGATTGTTGACGAGTGACTGCTTCAGCAGATAGCCGGACGCGCCGGCGTCCAGCATCCCGAGGAGGTACTGCGCATCCGAGAACACCGTCAAAGCCAGCACCTTCACGTCGGGGCTTTCCTCCCTCACCCTGCGGGTCGTCTCTATGCCGCTCATGCCTGGCAGGCCCACGTCCATCACGACCACATCAGGTCGCGTTCGTCGAAGGAGATCGATAGCTTCCTCTCCACTCGCGGCGCTGCCGACAACCGTGATGTCCGGCTCACGCGCCAACAACATACACACACCATCGCGAACTATCGCGTGGTCTTCGACCACCAGGACCTCTGTGCATTCTCGCCGCGTGTTCTGACCTACCATTTGGCACACCTTCGAGCGTTTTTCGCTGGCAAGTGAAACCCCGCCCAGGGCAACCCCACCCCAGGCTTCACACCAAACGTGAAATCGTTTCCTATGTTTACACGATACCAGGTCCGATCGGGCTCGTAATGAGTGTTTGCCAAGCAATTCCATTAGGTATTTGCCCGACACTCTCCATCGAGGGAATTCACCGATGCCTATGGGAGGCGTCGCTTTCGAGAGGGGATTCCCCTATAACCCCCACAAGCCAGTTGCGTATGCCACCACGATACAGGAATGTTTGCCGCCTGTAATGAGGATTAACCAGCAAGCTTTATGAGTGCTTGCCTGCCGTTCTTGCGGGAGAATCCACTCGGCAATCAGAGGGTATTGGATAGGGGGAATTCACTCGTGGGTAGGTAGTGCATAGATGAACGCGGACAGGAAGGGGCTTCGGCGTTAACGGATGCGAAACGGATAAACGGACATGATCGTCGGGTCACATCCGTTGACGCCGCTAAACAAATAACCTTGTGCAAACATAAGCCGGTGTAGAGACTTGAGGTTGTGGTGAACCAGCCGTTAAGTCAGTGGCTCAATAATGCCCTGCTGCAAGGCGAGCGAAACCGCCTCGGAGCAGTTCTTGACCTGTAGCTTTCGCAGTATTCGTGCCCGGTAGTTCTCGATCGTCTTCGAGCTCAGGGATAGTCTGCTGGCGATCTGCTTGCTGGTGTAGCCCTGCCTGATCAGCCCAAGGATGGCCTTCTCTTGCTCGGTGAGCGGGCCGTGGGATGAGGAACGCCTGCCGCGTTTGCGCAGGGATTCCATAACGGTTTTCGTGGCCAGTGGATCGAGAAACATCAGGCCATCCGCCACAGTCCTGATAGCCTGGACCAACTCGTTAGTCATCGATTGCTTCATCAGATAACCCGAGGCGCCAGCGTCGATCATCCCGAGAAGGTATTCGTCCGCGGAGAATACGCTCCACGCCAGAACCCGCACATCGGGGCTATCTTTCGTCAATTTACGCGTCACCTCTATGCCGCTAACGCCCGGCAGGCCCAGGTCCATCACCACCACGTCTGGCTTAGTATGACAGAGAAACTCCATCGCTTCCTCACCGCTCCCAACCCTGCCGACGACTTCGATATCCGCTTCGTTTTCCAGCAACATGCACACGCCGTCGCGGACTATGGTATGGTCCTCGACTACAAGAACCTCTATTGAACCCCTATCTTTTGTAGCCGTATCGCTTAAGCTAGTTTTTCTGGTCATCTTTCACTTCTCTGATCGGTAGCTTGGCATGAATCGTCGTCCCAGCAGACGGGCTGGACTCAACCTCCAGCGCGCCGCCGAGAGCGGTCGCGCGCTCTCGCATGCCCACAACCCCCATTTTCGGCCGAATTTCCCCGGGCTTGACCGCCCTGGGATCGAACCCGACGCCATCATCCTCCACCCACAGCTCCGCGTATTCAGTCGTGAAGTGGAGATGCACGCGAACGGTAGTGGCCTTAGCGTGCTTGCGCACGTTGGCCAGGGCCTCCTGAACGACCCGGAAGATAGCCAACTCGATGGCGGAGTCCATCTTTCTCAAGGGCGGCTCCAGCTCGACCTTGAGCGCGACACTGCCAAGTTTGGCGTGATTCTTCAGGTAGCTGCGCAGCGCGGGGAGCAGCCCGAGATCGTCGAGTATCCTTGGCCGCAGGTCGAAGGCCAGACGGTGAAGCTCCTCGGTGCATTCGTCCAGGGTCTGTCTGGCTTGCGCCACCAGATCTCGCGCGACGAACGCCCGCGGCAGCATTGCCATCGCCTGATCTAGCAAGAAGGTGGCCGAAATAAGCAACTGGCCGGCTTCGTCGTGGATCTCGCGCGCGATCTTGCCACGCTCCGCTTCGAGGACGGCGATCAAACGCTCGCTCATCAATACATCGTCCATGTGGGCCCTACCAGCCGGTGCGGGCGCTTCCTGGAATTCAAGATCCGAGTTTACGTGATCTTCATCCTGCCGCTCTGGCTCTGGGAGCTCTTTCATACTGTCTCATAATTGGCAGTCAGCCAATTTGTTAAAGGCACCGTTTTACCCCTAGGGAATCAGAATTGATTGCGCCAAGTTATACAATACATGAGTGAGGTTGGACTGAAGGCAAAAACCAGGTTAAAAGATGGTTAGATGTTAGCCGTTAGATCGATCGGTTGCCATCGGCGCCGCTGCCGCAATTGCGTGGACGATCGGGGGAATAGGGGCTTTGGCGTCAACGGATATTGAACGGATAAACAGATGGGATCTCGATGATCCCCAGGCATTCACACTGAGCGTCGCAACGGCAACGGGTGTCTAAACAGATCCCCACTTTCTGGCTCTGCGAAGCGGACAGCCCTTATGCTATAATACTCTGAAGGTCGAAACGGCAGTCTAATACGCAACTTCTTAGAGGAATAAGTAATGTTTGGCTCTGGCATTGACCTGTACTCGTTGGTGCTTGGCTTCGTCGTTATTATGCTTTCGATCACAGTTCACGAGGCGAGCCACGCGCTGATGGCATACAGGCTCGGCGACTCGACCGCCAAGTATTTAGGGCGCTTGACCCTGAACCCTATCGCTCATATGGACCCGCTGGGAACCATCATGATCCTGATGACCATGCTCGGGGGGTTTGGCATAGGTTGGGGGAAGCCGGTGCCCGTTAACCCTCACAATCTACGCAACGGACCGAAGACGGGGATGGCTCTGGTCTCGGCAGTGGGCCCGATCTCCAATCTGGCGCTTGCCGCGGCGCTCGCCATTCCACTTCGCTTCAATGGCGTAACCAACCCGATGGTAGCCGACATCCTGTTTTTCTTCGTCACACTGAACGTGGCGCTCGCGGCGTTTAACATTATTCCGCTGCCCCCGCTGGACGGATTCAAGGTGCTGCTGGGCATCCTGCCGTATCGCCAGGCGTATTCGCTGTCCCGCCTCGAGAACTATGGGCCAGCTATCCTGCTGTTGGTTATTTTCGCTGGACCGTTCGTAGGGATAAACATCCTGGGGATGTTGATGCGGCCGTTGATGAACGCTCTCTACTGGCTGATAATGGGCTTCCCGGGGTTCGGATTCTTCTAGCAGGACTCGAAGGCATTTTGAGCGCTGTTTATCGCGTCCGCCAGTTCCTCGCCGCGCTGAGGGCCAGGGTCGAGCCCGGTGAGCTGCAAGTTCTCGACCGGTATCTCGATTCAGCCCAGAAGGAGCTTTTCGTGGCGATGGAGTTGCAAGATCAGCGGCATAGCCTGAACGTTTTCTACCAGTTGTCCGAGGCCGGACACGACGATCGCGAGCTACTGCAGGCAGCGCTGCTGCACGACGTGGGGAAGGCTCGGGCCGGGCTGGGCATCTGTCACAGGGTCGCCATCGTGCTGCTCAGGGCGATCAGGCCAGGCCTCGTGCGGGGGATTGGCTCGGCGGATCGAAGAAGCTGGCGCAATCCTTTCTGGGTTCATCAGCACCACGGCCAGCTTGGGGCCGAGCTAGTGGCCAGGCGGGGAGGCAGCAAGAAGCTCGTGGAGCTTGTCCGCCACCATCAGCATCCATCCGCCGAACCTCTGGCTCAGGCGCTCTACCGGGCCGACGGGGAGAACTAACTAAATAGAGCGGCATAGCATTCGCTATCTGCTGGTCTGGCAGGGCAGGTTTCACACCTGCCCCTACCACAGACACTTTTCGTGTCGGACCATTTAGGTGACTGATTTCCAGGTGCGAGATATTCTTTCCACATCAGAATCTAACCAGGAGATGCGGCGATATGAAGATAACGATTATCGGTCTTGGGTTGATTGGCGGCTCGCTCGGGCTCGCTATCCGGCGCAGCGACATCGCCGAGGAAGTTATCGGGCATAATCGAAGCTACTCGGCAGCGCGGCGGGCGCAGCAGCGCGGCGCGATCGACCGTGCCGAACATAATCTCCCTGCCGCCGTCGAGCAAGCCGACCTGGTCATCGTCGCCACGCCGGCCGGCACGGTAAAGAGCATCTTCAGCCAGATCGCTCCATACCTGCCGCCACACTGCGTCGTCTCCGACGTCGCCAGCACCAAGAAGCAAGTGGTCGACTGGGCCGGGGAGCTGCTACCAGAGCACAACTTCGTCGGCGGGCACCCGATGGCCGGCAAGGAGAAATCAGGAATCGAGGAAGCCGATGCCAACCTGTTCACGGGCTGCACCTACTGCATCACACCTTCCCCGAAAGCCGCACCGGAAGCGATCGAGCTCGTGGCCGCGCTCGTCACCGCCATCGGCGCGAAGCCTTTCTTCGTGGACCCGTCCGAGCACGACAGCTACGTTGCCGCGGTCAGCCACGTGCCCTTCATCGCGTCCACGGGCCTGTTCTGGACGGCTGGGGGCAGCCAGAGCTGGCGCGACATGCGCAAGCTGGCGGCGACAGGATTCCGTGGAACCACCCGCCTCGCCAGCGGCGATGTCGTGATGCACCGTGACATCTGCCACACAAACCGCGAAAACATCCTGCACTGGCTCGACGCCTACATCACGGAGCTAACCGGGATGCGCGAGCTGATCGCGGCGGGAGACGACCGGCTGGAGGAAGCTTTCCGCAAGGCCAAGGAAGCCCGGGATGCCTGGCTGGAGCAAGGCGACGATGCCGACGCCGACGCTGGTTCCGTCGTGATCCCCAGTACTGGCGAGCAGATCAGGCAGATGCTCTTTGGCAATCGCAAACAGGGAAGGTAGAGGTACTCGCGATTCGCGTTAGACCGACGCGGTCTCGGAAACCGCGTCGGTCTAACTGGATCCTACTGCTACTTGCCGATGCAGAACCGGCTGAAGATGTTATCTAGAAGGTCTTCGGTGACGGTCTCGCCCGTTATCTCGCCGAACGCGTTGGCGGCCGCTGCCAGGTCGATGGTGACGAAATCTGCCGGCATCCCCGAGCTATGGCTTTCCCTGGCCGCTTCCAGGTGCGCCAGCGCTCGTCCGAGCACGTCCTTGTGCCGGGGGTTCGAGACGAGCAACGCGTCCGAGGTCGAGACATCTCCAGCCAGAACCGTGCGCGCAACAACCGCTTCGATTTCCCCCAACCCATCGGCAGTGGACGCCGACGCGTGTACAATCGGTGCATCGCCCAGGGAATCGGCTAGCTCGCGCATCTCAAGGCAGCGAGGCAGGTCAGACTTGTTGACCACCGTCACCCGAGGACGCGCGGCGACCAGGGCGGCGATCTCCCGGTCCTCTCGCGACAGGGGCTGGCTGCCATCGACGACGAAGATGACCAGGTCCGCCGTGGCGATAGCCTGGCGGCTCCGCTCGACGCCCAACTGCTCGACCACATTGTCCGTCTCAGTTATCCCCGCCGTATCCACGAGAACGATGGGAATGCCCCGCAGGTTCACCACCTCCTCGAGAGTGTCGCGGGTGGTGCCCGGAATCGGGGTGACGATCGCCCGGTTTTCACGCAGGAGCGCGTTCAGGAGGCTCGATTTCCCCACGTTTGGCCTGCCGACGATGGCCGTCCTCAGCCCCTGTCGATAGACGATGCCGGCATCGGCGTTCCTCAGAAGATCCTGCACACGGAGGATAGCGCCATCGAGGGAGGGCACGATATCTTGCTCCGGAATCTCGTCCTCGGCGAAATCTATCGTCGCCGTGAGATAGGCGGCGATTTCGACAACTTGCGCCCGCACCGCCTTTATCTCGTGCGATAGTCGTCCGCCGAGCTGGCCCATCGCCACTCGCAGTCCGACATCCGTCCTGGCCCTGATCACATCGAGCACCGATTCCGCCTGGGCGAGATCGATGCGGCCGTTGACGAAGGCGCGCAGCGTGAACTCGCCGGGATGCGCCAGCCGGGCGCCTTGTCGCAAGACCAGCCCAAGGATGCTTTGCAGCGGGATCGCTCCACCGTGGCAACTGATCTCCACCACGTCCTCCCGCGTGTAGGTGTTCGGGGCAGCCATATGCACCGCCAGCACCTCGTCGACGGTCTCCCCATCGCTGGGATCGACGATGTGGCCGTAGTGTACGCGCCAGGGCCCCAGAGGGCGACTATGATCACCGCTGGCGTCGCGCCGTGGGCCCTTCCTCACGAACACTTTTCTCAATATTCCCAGGGCTTCATCTCCGCTCAAACGGACGATGCCGATGCCGCCTTCACCCACTGGCGTCGAAATCGCCGCTATAGTATCATTAACCAAGTCCTCACACCTCCGATGGTCGACCAGAGTAAATTTTATCAGGTAGACAAATTCGTGACAAACTTCGACCAAACAGTGTGGGGCCGAGACCGACCCGTCCTTCGGCGGAAGGACGGGTCGGTCTGAAGCCGCCCGGTACTTGAGCCATATGCAATTCTGCGAGAGAAAAAGTATAAGCTGCTGAAGGAGGGACCATATGCCTCTGAACGACTATATCAGCAAACGCGATTTCACGCGGACACCCGAGCCACCGGGCGAGATACACGAATCAGGGTTGCGCCGGTTCGTCGTACAAAGGCATCAGGCCAGCCACCTGCACTACGATTTCAGGCTGGAAATAGAAGGCGTGCTCAAGAGCTGGGCCGTGCCGAAAGGACCACCTGAAGAGCCCAAAGTTCGCCGGCTTGCCATCCAGGTTGAAGATCATCCCGTCGGATACATCGACTTTGAGGGCACCATTCCCGAGGGCTACGGCGCGGGAACCGTGGAGATCTGGGACAGGGGAACCTTCGAGCTGATCGCAAAAGATGAGGGGAAGCTCGTTTTTCAGTTGCAGGGCGGCAGGCTGCACGGCGCCTACACCCTCATCCGCACGCGTCCCCCCGATCAATGGATTCTATTGAAAAACAACGACGCTAAGAGGGCAGGGGACAGGGAAGGTCGATAGCCACGGCGTTCGGCCTGAAGACGAGCGAGAGGGGATGCGTCGAGCGTCTGCCGATCGCGGCTCAATCGCAGGATACCTTTACGCTTCGACCGCATTGCCGATCCACTCAAGGCGCCGCAGGGCGCCCGAAGGCAAGAGCTCGACGAGCACGACGTCAATGCGATAATCCGTGAGCGGCACGCTGCAGGCCTGCACATACTCTTCGGCGAGGTGAACCAACTTTTGCCTCTTCGCGCGGGTAATGGATTCCTCCGGCGTGCCAAACGCGCCGCTCCGTCTCGTTCGTACCTCCACGAAGACGAGCGTCTCGGCGTCTTTAGCCACGATGTCGATCTCGCCCAGCCGTGTGCGAACGTTGCGGCCAAGAACGCGAAGACCCCGCTTGCACAGATGATCCACGGCAATCTGCTCACCCAATGCACCCAGCGCCTTCCTATCGCCGCTTTTCGATCCCAAGGTTGCCTCCTAATACTAGCGATTCCGTGCCCTGCGGTAGGCTACGTCGTGTACACCAAAGGCGATGACGGTAACACGCTGATGATCGTCGTCTACTTCGTATACGATACGATAGGCGACACCTCGAAAGGTGAAGGCGTAAGCGCGAACGTGCGAGAGGTCGCCTTTTTTCTTCTCGCCGACCGCTTTAGGATCTCTGGTAATTGCCGGGATATGCTCGGTAACGAGCTGAGTGGCGAGAGCCCGGTTGTGCTTGATCAACTTGTCCAGATCGTCTACCGCCGACCTGGCGAAATCGGAGTCGTAGGCCACAAACAGCTAATCCAATCCCAGCTTCGCCCGCGCCGCCGCAAGGACCTCCGAGCCGTGGACTCGTGGCTCGGCGATCCGCTTGCTCACTAGATCATCCTCGTCCGGCCCCCCCAGCAGCAGTATGTCCGCTTGAGCTGAGAGCTGGCGTTCCAGGCCCGCCATTAGATCAAGCGCCTCCGCGTAAGCGCGGGCGAGCTCCACTAGCCCATCCAGCGGAACGACGGCCATATCCTCGTGGTCCCCAAAGCGGAGGGTGTAGACCTTTCCGTCGTGGCCCACATCCCGGTGAATCTGGTCCGCTTTCTTTTTTAGATCGCTAACCGTAACACTTTTTCGCTGCGCCAGAGTCGCAAGGTCAATCACGACGTCCTCCGTACATCTACAGTATTCATTCAGTATTCCATGCGTATCTATGCTACCAGTTTGACAGTGCATTTGCAAGCGCAGCGACGCTAACGTCTAGAGCAGCCTGGGCCTGGGCGCGCCTGCCCAGTTTTATCACGAGCCACGATGGTGCTGGCAGAGATCCCAGAAGGATGATTCCACCTTGACTCCGCACACAATACATTGCCCCCCCAGTCTGCACTGGCGCTTCGCCTCGGTTATGATCCTCAGACGCTCAGACTTGTCCGCAGCTTTCACGCTCTCCTGCCTCTTCCTCTCGGCCGACTCCGGCAGACCCGCCACTCGTTCCGCTTCCAGTATCTGCAACTCCTCTCGCTGCGCTCGGGGCAACACGTAGCCCAAGTCCAAAGCAATCACGAACGTATTGGCACTGATAGCCAGTCTGGATCCGTCGGCGCTGAACTTGGGGGGCGCAGAGACCCTCGAACCCTCCCCCCAATTGATCTGAATCGGCAGCTCGGCCCCCGTTTGGGTATCCCAGAATCGGCGTGCTTTTCGAGTCGGGGCAAAGTTCGTCCGAAGGTCGGCGAACACGCCGCCGTCTGGACTGAAGCCGAAGCTCTCGTCACCAAACAAGCTGAATATCCTCGACAATAGCCGATGGTCGAAGGAAGCGGTGTCCCACAGTTCTATGTGCCCCCTGGAGAGTGCCGCAACCATCCCGCTGTCCGGACTGATTCGCATGGCGTCCCAGCCCTTATCTAGACGATCGCCTTCCGGCTGGAGGAAGGCAAGCAGGAGCCCAGTTCCGAGCCTCGGACCAGGCACCTCACGATCATTTTCCAGGTCATATAAGTGCACTTGGCCCCCTGCCACGATCGCAAGCAGATTCGCATTGCTGGGGCTGAAAACCACCTCCCAGATCTCCTCAAAAGCCATTTTGCGCTCATTCCAAAATGATAACCTCTTTGCCTCTCGGGCAGGGGAAGTCCACCGCAGGAATCTCTTTTCGAATTTCGAGACCCTTTCGAAGGTGGCCGTAGCAGCCTCTATAGCAGTTTGCATTTTGATATGGCTACATTGCATACGCTCGGTATATCGGTGGCTGCTCCGCTAGCCAAAATCCTTTGCAAACTGCTATAGCGTTGCATTCTCAAGCTTGGCTGCTTCCAGCCCGGTGAGGGCTCCTTCCACCATCGGCTGCACGTGCAGCGGATACCAGTAGGGCTGGGACTGGCCGCGAAGTCGATCTGCCACCTCCAGCGCCCACGATGCGATCTTGTCACGGTCGGGCAGGCGAAGCGCGTCCAGAGCCCTCCTGCTTCTAGATGCCAGATCGATCGCATCTAGGTACCCGAAATACGTGTTCTTCCTGGACGCCGCCACAGCCTTCGTATGAAGCTCGTCGATTTGGGCACGTTCTGGGCATTTTGGCATATGATGACGAGCTAGCCCCTCGCTCAGCAGGCGCAGCCCCGCCTCCGCTTCGGCTCTGGCCTCGGCCCTCAATCTCTCCATTAGAGCCGTGACGGCCGTCTCTACCCGCTGGAAGTCAGGATCGGACCCGGCTCGCGCGGCGTATCTGCGGTCATCGCGGATTGCCCGCTCAAGACTCCACACTGCCACGTCGGCCTGCCCGGCAGCCGCCGTGAACTTGGCATGGTTGAAGAAAGCCTCGCTGAGTTTAGGATCGAGCTCTGTGGCTTGTCCGGCGTAGCGCACCGCGTCCGCGTCGTTTCGCTGTAAATAGCACACAAAGCCAGCGTACATATAGCCAATAGCAGCATAGTATCTTGACCGTGGGGTTGCGTACCGGCGCCTGCAACACAGCGAGAATGCTCAGGAGGGACTGCTGCTGTAACTCAAGCGTCCAGAGCAGGCTGCCCGCAGCCCAACGAAAGTCAGTTCTCAGTCCTTCAATGCTGCCATGAACTTCCGACAGTCGACGTGAAACATGGGAGAGCCCTGCCGCCAGGGCCGAGCTCATCTCCATTTGGCCGGCGACAAGCGCCCCGAACCCCTATCCAGAACGCTGGCTGTAAACGCTTGAGCGGCTACGATCGCAGTTGCCGCGCTCGCCTCAGCCCGGACCACATCGCGGGCCGCAGAGCCGAGCGCGCTGACCGCCCCGTAGCTAGCGGCAAGGTACTCTCCCCGGTCCATATCCCTCCATATCCCTGTGGTACTCCGCCATCGGCTCGCCTCCTGCATAGCGACCATTTGCGTTACCCTACACAGAATTGCCCGCACTTTGTCACTTCGTATTGTTTGGGTATACCATATGGCCTCTTTCCGCTTTCCGACGATAGGGCTAAGGCCCGGCGCATTGTGGAGCCTCTTTGCGCCAGAGCCTTTCTCCCCTCACCCCTCCAAGCAGTTCCTAACCGGGGCGAACGACCTTCGATGTATAGCGCACGGTCCGAGTCGCCGCAGCGATTCGAGGTGGGCTGGAGTGCCGTAGCCCTTGTTGCTCACGAAGCCATAGCCCGGAAAAAAGGTATGCTGCGCGACCATCAGACGGTCACGGTATACCTTGGCGACGATCGAGGCCGCGGCGATCGAAAGACATAGTGAATCGCCGTAGAGCACTGGCTTCTGGGGAAGGCACACGGCGGGCAGCGAAAGGTAGTCGATGAGAAGGTAGTCAGGCCGCGCTGGCAGGTTGGCTACGGCGAGGGCCATCGCCTGGCGTGTGGCTTCGACTATGCCGTGGGCGTCGACGAAGTCGTGGGGCACGACGCCGACGCCAACCCCGCGCGCCAGGCGCTCGATTTCATGAGAAAGCTCCTCTCGCATCTCTGGCGAAAGGAGCTTGGAATCCCGTATCTCGACCATCCTGCCGGTGAACTCGTAGGCTTCTGGCTTAAGGATAACCGCCGCGGCAACCACCGGACCCGCCAGACAACCTCTGCCGACTTCGTCCATGCCCGCGACGCTCTTGTAGCCAAGCGCCGTCAGGTAAAGCTCATCGGTCGCCACTGGAAGCACATCACCTGAAGGCTTGCCGGCTCCTGGCTGTCTTCTTCCTGCCATTCCACTACACGGGGGCCAGACGGGCTGGCCACAAGATAAGCTATCTACTTTCCCGTGGGACGTTCTCTCTTTTCTTTGATCCGGGCGGCCTTACCTACTCGTCCCCGGAGGTAGTAAAGCTGGGCGCGCCGCACGCGGCCACGCCGCACGACCTCGATCTTATCGAGACGAGGAGAGTTCAGCAGAAACGTCCTTTCGACCCCGACGGCGTGAGAAATGCGCCGGACGGTGAACGACTTATTGGTCCCGCCGTTGCGAAGACGCATCACCGTGCCCTCGAACAACTGAATCCTCTCACGGCCACCTTCGACTACTTTGACACTTACGCGGACCGTATCGCCAGGGCCAAAGGACGGGATACCTTCCTTGAGGTATTGCTCTTCTACGGATTTTACTAGATCAACCATTTCGAGTAAGACTCCCAATTGGCATTCAATCAACGACATCGCGCATTATAACACACCGGCTGCGACAAAAGCAAACTGGCTCAACGCGCGAAACGCGCGAACCCGAATAGCGCTCTTACTCGCCCGCGTTTATGCTCACCCTGGCGAACATGCCTGCCTTAAGGTCGCCTCCGCTGTCCTTCGGGGTCACCTTGACGGTGAACGTGCGCGAGCGAGGATCGATCGCCGGCGCGACGCTGGAAATCGCGCCGGCGAAGGTCCTGTCAGGATAGGCGGCCACTGAAAAGGAAACCGGCTGCCCGGTGCGAATCTGGCCAGAACGGGCCTCCTCGACCGACAGCACTATCTCCAGATCAGACGAGATAATCGTGAGTATCGGCGTCTGAGGCGACGCCAGCGCCCCGACCGAAAGGAATTTCTCCGAAACGACGCCGCTTATCGGCGCGATGATATTCGTCTCCGCGAGCTGCGCCATCACCAGGTCTACGCTAGCCTGCGCCTGGGCCACCGATGCGTCGGCAACATCGAAATCGGCCTTCGTGAAGGGATTTCGAGCGAGCTTCACCTGCGCTTCAGCCGCGGCCACCGCGTTTTCGATCTGGTTGAGGTCGTGGTCCGTGAGCGGATTCATCGCCATCTCCAGCGCCGCCGTCGCCTGATCCACCGCGGCCGTCGCCTGATCCAACTGCTCTCTTGTCGCGCCAGCCTTTAGCTCGGCCAGGCGCGCCTCGGCCAGCTTGATCTGCTCCCAGGCAGCGCCTGCCTGGGCCTCTTTCATAGCCTCGGTAAAAATCAGTTGGCCGAACGCAACCGCCCGGCTGCCGAGATACGCGTCCGCCTGCGTTTGCACGGCGTAGAGCTGATTCTTTGCGACCCGCACGGCGGTCTCGGCCTGATCGATTTGCTCCGCTGTCGGCCCGGCCTTCAACTGGGCCAGCCTGGCCTCCGCGGCGCGGAGGCCGGCCGCCGCCTGGGCTACAGTCTCCTTCCGCCCGCCGTCCTGTGCCGCCGCCAGCTTTTCCCTCAACGAATCGAGGTTCGCCTCCGACTGGGCGATGGTCTCCGTCCGGCTTCCGGCCTCCATCTGCGCCAGTTTCGCCCTGGCTACCGCGACAGCGGCCTCCACCTGCTTAAGCTGGGCCTCGATACTGGCGCGATCGAGATGGCCAATAGTGTCCCCGGCACGGACCACGCTGCCCACCTCGACGCCAAGCGCCTCGATCCGTCCGATGCCTTTGGGAGACAGGATAACCTGAGCCTTAGGCTTGACGTCACCCGTGTAGGTCAGCATTGCCGCCCGATCATCTTTCAGCGGCGTCCCCTGGGCCTTTCCACCGACGCCAGCACCCCTGTCGTCGCCCGAAGCCTGAACTGAATTGCTAACCTTCGCCTCGGCGGGCCGCGCCGAGGCGGTGGATTGGTCAGCTCGCTTCTCATTCGGCGCGGCCGCGTTGCAGCCAACCACCTGCAATGCCAATAGCACAATTACGCACAACATTCCGACCAGTCTGGCATTCATCGTTATCCTCGGGCGCATTCTCGGGCGCATTCTAGGGCGCATTCTAGGGCGCATTCTAGGGCGCATTCTCGTGCTCTTCACTGTTCGCGCCATCATCTCGAAAGAACCCCCTTTCGCGTCGTCGCGACTCGCGATGAAGCCCCTGCCTCACGGCAACCACTCTGGCCCTCCCGATAGCTTGGAATCCCGACAGCGTCGGGACGGCACATTGCACGCCCTGAAATGTATCGGGGTGGAGGATTACCCCTACGCCGCCTGGGCGATGGCTCATACCTATCGCAATTCGCAGTAGACATCAGAAACAAAGATACTTCCCGCGAGGGCGTTTGTCAATCGGTCACGTAAGCCAGGCATCCAAACGGGCAGAACACAAGTCGTGACAAGGTTATTAACCCGCTCTTTCACGTTCTTGACGCCCCACCGCCACCATGCTATAGTACCCACACACAGAACCCACGAGGCATCTGGCTGGTTTGTCGGCAAGCACCGGCGCTGGGCGAAGCGCACGTCCCTTGAGGTTTCAGGCCACATCCGCTAATAAGCACACAGAGCCTAAACACTAGCTGGCAGGAACTGTGAAATGAACCAGGTAGTCGGACTGATCTTCTTGGTGTTGCTCCTAGCCTTTTCACTTACCCTTTTTGCCCTGGCAAGCGCCGCTCTGCGCGCGTATCGTGAGGGAGACATCGCGACTGCGCGCCGCCCGATTATGGTCTTCACGGTTCTGGCAGCCGTGGTCTCCGCGAGCATCGCGACGTGGGCCAACGCCGCGCTCGCCTTCGCTCTCGCCAACATAGGTTATCTCATCGATTGGGCAGGCCAGATGCTCCTCGCCTATCCCCTATCCTGGATCGGCCTTGGGCCTCTCGCCGTGGGCGCTGCGGCCCTATTACTCTCCCCAGGGCCACGCGGCTGGATCGGGGAGAATTACCTGGTCGTCTCTGTCATCACACTGATCGTCGCGGCTACCGGTTGGCTGATCGCGTCATTGCTGACCATCGGCGGGGGATGGCCGATCGTCGCCATCGTCATCCTACTCGGCGTCGTGGCCGGGCTGGGCAACCATGGCCTGATGTTCGTCCCGCATCTCGACGACGGCCCGCGCATCGGGGAAAGCTCGTTTTCTGCCATCCCCCGCATCGCAGGTACGCGCGTGAGACGAAATGTATATCGCGCCGGCGGATTGCTCTCCGCGGCGCCCCAGCAATTCATCAGAAAGGAAACGGTCATAGCCACCCTCGCGATGGCCATCATCGCGGCAGCCTGGCTCCTCTATACGAACCGTCCGCCGGAATCACCTCGCCAGCCAATAATCTCAACCCCAGGCCCAAGCTCGGGCCCCACGGCCCCTGCCGGCGTAGTGTCGCTGCCGAGCCCCACCTCGGCTCCTCAGATCATCGGATACAAGATTACCAACACCGATGGGCAGGGCATCCTCCTTCGTGAGCAACCGAGCCGCGAAAGCAAGGTGCTGCTTTCACTTGCCGACGGCGCGTCAGTAGAGCCTGCCGACAAGGAGGTCGTCGAGGCTGAAGGCATCAAGTGGCAGAAGATCAAGGTCGGCGGCGGCGTAGTCGGGTGGACGTCGACGGAGTTTCTCCAACCAGCGTACGCCCTGGGCTTCGTCAAGGTCACTAACACCGGCGGCGAGGGCGTTCTTCTGCGCGCCAAGCCAGGCAAGGTGGGCGGGGCCATCGGCGTGCTGCAAGAGGGCAACGAGCTACGCGTCGTCGGGCCCGACGTCGATGCCGAGGGCAAGACCTGGCGAAACGTGAGCGACGCGAAAGGAACAGCCGGCTGGGCTTCGGCGGAGTACCTGACGCCAATCAACCGGTAGAGTTTGCCGCCCTCTCTTTTTTCTTGCCTTTTGCTGGGCCATATGCTAAACTACTTTGGAGAATCTGAGCGGATTGCGTTGCAGCCATGAAGAGATAGACGTGAAAGCGCATAGTGCTCGGCCAGTGAGCTAAGGCTCGTTGGGCCGAGCGTTTGCCTATAACGGCACTTCTCCTGGCTTGATGCAGGGCAATGATCGACGGCACGAAATCTCAGGTTCATCACCAGGCGTGCCGCCCGCCAGTGGAGGTCGAAGTTGGAAAATCTGACTCCTGAGGCAATCGTCAAGGAGCTGGACAAGTACATAGTTGGACAGTCCGATGCCAAGCGCGCTGTGGCAGTCGCGCTGCGCAATCGTTACCGTCGTAAGCTGCTCCCAGATAACGTGCGCCGCGAGATAACTCCGAAGAACATATTGATGATCGGGCCGACGGGCGTCGGCAAGACGGAGATCGCGCGCAGGGTGAGCAGGCTCATCGATGCCCCCTTCGTAAAGGTCGAGGCGACGAGGTTCACCGAGGTTGGGTACGTCGGACGTGATGTCGAAGCGATCGTACACGAGCTCATGGAGAACAGCGTCAGCATGGTACACGAACAGAAGATGCAAGAGGTGCTGGCCAAAGCCGAGGGACTGGCCCTGGAGCGGATCATCACGTACGTCTGTCAGCAAGCGTCTCCGGCCAACGCGCGCAGCTCAAGAAAGGCGCAGCAAGGCGCGGCCACGCAAACGATGGTCATGAACTCGCCGGCGATGGCGACCCAGTCCACCACGGCGTGTGATGTCCCGCGCGACGAGGTCTTACACTCCTCGCGGACGAAACGCTTCAAGGCGCCGGCACAGCAGCGAAGACGAATGGCCGAGATGCTCGAAAGCCATCAATTGGACGACATGATGATCGAAATCGAGCTCAATGGCGAGATGGATAACTTCGACTCGGTGCTAGAGTTCTCCGGCGCGATGACGACCGACGAGATGACCGAGACCTTCAACGATTTTGTGCAGAATTACACATCCTACTCGACGCGTAAGCGCCTGCGCAGGGTATCCGTGAAGGAAGCCCGGCGCTTGCTGACCCGAGAAGAAGCCAACAAGCTCATCGACTTCGACCAGGTCATCGAGGAAGCCATACGTCGCGCCGAGGAGTCAGGCGTGGTATTCATCGACGAGATGGACAAAGTAACCGGCCCGCGGGTCGACATAGGCGCCGACGTTTCGGGCGAAGGGGTGCAGCGCGATCTGCTGCCAATCGTCGAAGGGTCGACGGTTATGACGCGCTACGGCGCGGTGAAGACTGATTTCGTTTTGTTCATCGCCGCCGGCGCTTTTCACCAAACGAAGCCATCGGATCTGATCCCCGAGCTTCAGGGCCGTTTCCCGCTCCGCGTCGAACTGCAGAGCTTGAGCCAGGCTGACTTCGAGCGCATACTCGCGGAACCGGAGAGCTCGCTCATCAAACAGTACCAGGCGTTGCTCTCGACGGAAGAGATCGAGCTCGTGTTCACGGAAGATGGCATAGTTGAAATCGCCAAAATGGGCGCGCTGATGAACCAGCGCATGGAGAACATCGGTGCACGTCGCCTGCAGACCATTATGGAGCGTGTGCTCGAAGATATCTCGTTCAACGCCCACTTGCACAAGGGAGAGAAGGTCGTCGTGGACGCCAGGTATGTAGGCGAGCGCCTGGCTGATCTGGTACACGATGAGGACCTGAGCAAGTATATATTGTAACCTTGCTCGCCACTCTTGGTACATGGTATACTCTTTGGGGCCCTGATAATCAGGGCCCCAAACTGGGATATTTAAGATACTTTCAAATCAGGCGTTAGCCTGCAATACACACGTCTCCCGACTGACTGGGATGTGCCGTATCGAAGGACGCTCATCAGTTCGTCTGAACGGTCCTCAGCAGGAGGAAGGAGGCGGAAGCAGGGCCCCGGCCGGCAGCACCAGGCGCGCATTATGGCGGAGCCGACGGTAAGGGGCTCGGATAACAAAGGAGGTTAATATTGGCAAGCGTAGTATCAATGAAAGCGCTGCTGGAGGCGGGCGTACACTTCGGGCATCACACGCGACGTTGGGACCCGAGGATGAAGCCCTACATCTTCACCGAGCGAAACGGCATCCACATCATCGACCTGCAGCAAACCGTCGTTAAGCTGGGCGAGGCCTATAACTTCGTTCGTGACCTGGTTGCAAACGGGGGAACAATCCTCTTTGTGGGCACGAAGAAGCAGGCCCAGGAAGCAGTCGAGCAGGAAGCGAAAAGGTGTGGAATGTTTTATGTCAGCCAGCGATGGCTGGGCGGAATGCTAACGAATTTCCGCACGATACAGACCCGCATCAAGCGGCTCGAGGAAATCGAGCGGATGAGAACTGATGGTGAGATGGAGCGCCTGCCTAAGAAAGAGGCAGCCCAACTCGAAGAGGAGGCCGCTCGTCTTGAGCGCCTGCTGGGCGGCATAAAGCAGATGAAGTTGCTGCCCGAGGCCGTCTTCATCGTCGACCCGCACAAGGAACGCATCGCAGTTGCCGAGGCACGACGGCTGGAAATCCCTATTATCGCCTTGGTGGATACTAACTGTAATCCGCACGAGATTGATTACGTTATTCCTGCCAACGATGATGCGATCCGCGCCGTCAAGCTGCTGTGCGGCAAGACAGCCGATGCGGTGGTGGAAGGACAGAATATCCGCCAGTCGCTGGCCGCCGAAGAAGAGGCCGAGGCAATGGCAGCGGCTGAACAGAAGGCAGCAGCGGTGGCTGGACCGGCGGAAACTGTCGCGCCAGCGGTGGAAGTCGCCGGCGAGAATGAGCCCGCCGTGGCTGCCAGCGCCGCAACGGAGTCGGCAACTTCAACAGACGTAAATGCTTCTGAGACTGAAACCGAGGGCAAAGCCCCGAGCGAAGCCGGCGAGCACAGCCAAGAGACTGAGGCAATAGCCTGACGCGGGGCTTTGCCGATTGGATAGTCCCACTCGAATTGGCATGCTGCAGAGGCACGGTGAAGCCGATTAGGCACTCGCGCGGCATCGAGAGAGCCAGATAGTCGGTGGCATCTGCCTCTGCGCAACGCAACTCACACGGAGGAGTAGTTTGGATATCTCTGCGAGCGCAGTCAAGGAACTTAGAGAGAAAACTGGCGCCGGCGTAATGGAATGCAAGCGAGCTCTCGTCGATGCCAAAGGCGACGTGGAGAAGGCGATAGAGATTCTGCGCCAGGCAGGCCTCGCCAGAGCGGAGAAGAAGATGGAGAGAGTCGCCTCCCAGGGCATCATCGACGCCTACATTCACGCCGGAGGCAGAATCGGCGCGATGGTCGAGCTCAACTGTGAGACAGACTTCGTTGCCCGCAACGATGAGTTCAAGGCATTGGCACATGAAATCGCGATGCAGATAGCGGCGACGGCGCCAAAGTACATCACCGGGCAAGAGATGCCCGAAGAAGAGAAAAACCAGGCGCCAGAGCTAGCGCTGCTGGATCAGCCGTTTATCAAGGACCCGAAGCGAACGGTGTCCGACATCATCAAAGACAAGATCGCCAAGTTCGGAGAAAACATCGTCGTACGTCGTTTCGTTCGCTTCGAGCTGGGTGCATAAAAAGAACTGCAAGTGTCTGCGGCCTGGCGCGCCAGGCATTCTGCTTTTGGCGAGGGAGAGGTCTTGGCCGAGCGAGCCAGATTCAAGCGTGTATTGCTTAAGTTGAGCGGCGAAGCCTTTATGGGCGACCAATGCTACGGCATCGACACGACGACCGTCAACTCTATCTCTGAACAGATCAAGCAAGTTATTGGTCTCGGCGTGGAGGTAGGCATCGTCGTCGGGGGGGGGAACATCTGGCGTGGTCTCGACGCCAGCGAGCGCGGGATGGACCGCGCGCAGGCTGATTACGCGGGTATGCTGGCCACGATGATCAATGCCCTCTCCCTTCAGGATGCCCTGGAAAAAGTGGACGTCGTGACCCGCGTCCAATCGGCCATAGGTGTCTACGCGGTTGCGGAGCCGTACATCCGACGCCGGGCTCTGCGCCATCTGGAAAAGGGCCGTGTGCTCATTTTCGCGGCCGGCACAGGGAACCCATTTTTTACCACGGACACCGCGGCTGCCCTTCGTGCAGTTGAGATCGACGCCGACGTGCTGCTAATGGCCAAGAACCGCGTCGACGGCGTCTACGATCGAGACCCCCGAACGAACCCCGATGCAAAGATGATCCGGAGGCTGACCTACATCGAGGCGCTTAATCTGGGTCTCAGGGTAATGGACGCAACGGCGCTCTCCCTTTGCATGGACAACAAGCTGCCAATAATAGTGTTCAACCTGAACGCAGAAGGGAACATCTTCCGCGTGATCACAGGTGAAGACATCGGCACTGTTATTAGCTGACCTTTGTTAGCAGACCTTCGTTGACAGATCTTTGAATGGCGCGACATCGTTGTGGAGGTGATTTATGGTCGAGGATGCACTAACAGAAGCCGAAAACAAGATGAACAAGGCCATCGACGTGCTCAAGCGTGAGCTTGCCGCAATCAGGACGGGAAGGGCCAGCACGGGGCTCGTGGAGCGTGTTCACGTCGAGTACTATGGAGCCCAAACCCCGCTCAACCAGTTGGCTTCCATCTCGGTACCGGAACCACGCCTGCTCATCATCCAGCCCTGGGACAAGAACATGATCGGCCCGATCGAGAAGGCCATTATGAAATCAGATATCGGCATCACGCCCACAAACGACGGTAAGACGATAAGATTGGTGATCCCACAGTTGAGCGAGGAGCGACGTAAGGAACTGGTCAAGGTGGCTCGCAAGAGGGTCGAAGAAGCAAAGGTCGCCATTAGAAACGATCGCCGGCAAATCGTCGACGACCTGAAGGAAATGGAAAAAGAGAAGCTCATAACCGAGGACGAGCTCAAGCGAGCGCAAGAGCGTCTGCAGAAGCTGACCGATAAGTATACCGAGCAGTCTGAACAGGTCGGCGCCGCTAAGGAAAAGGAAATACTCGAAGTCTAACAGAAGATGTCCGTTAAACTACAACCAACGATAGAACAGCAGCCGAAAATCGAGAAAGTGCCGCGACACGTTGCCATAATTATGGACGGCAATGGGCGTTGGGCGAACAGCCGTGGCTTGCCCCGCCTCGCCGGCCACAAGGCGGGCACCGAGAATATACGCACGATCCTCAAGGCCTGCGTGGACTATGGCATCGAGGTGCTAACCATCTACGCGTTCTCGACGGAAAACTGGGGCAGGCCCAAAGAAGAAGTGCGCGGTCTGATGCGCATTCTCGAACAGGTCATCAATCGTGAAACAAAGCAACTGGTCGCCGAGGGCGTCAGGCTCCAACACCTGGGCAGGCTCGACGAGCTTCCCGACAGGCTGGGCAGTTCGATTCGCCGCTCGACAGAGGCCACCAAAGGCAACACGAAGATAACGTTGAACGTCGCCTTCAATTACGGCGGTCGCCAGGAAATAGTCGACGCCGCCCGCCGGATCGTCGCCGACAAGGTCGATCCCAGTATGATAGACGAGAATCTTTTCTCCAGGTACCTTTACACTACCGGACAGCCGGACCCGGACCTGATCATTAGAACCGGTGGTGAGATGCGGCTCAGCAATTACCTCATCTGGCAGTCCGCTTACGCCGAGTACTACTCGACGCCGGTCTACTGGCCAGATTTCGATAAGCAGGAGCTCGAAAAAGCCCTGCTAACTTACGGCCAGCGCGAGCGTCGTTTTGGGAAGGTGGATATCGCCCGCTAATACGTCGACAGGGGAAACCCAGACGAAGAGAATGGCTCCTCAAAACTTGCCGTCCGCGGGAGGATCGATGTTTGCCCGCCGGGCCATAGGCGCAGTCGTGATCGTGACGGCGACCGTGCTGTTTGTGTATCTCGGTGGTCTCCCCTTTGCCCTGTTCATCGGCGCCATCGCCGCGGTCGCCGCGCGCGAGCTCTGCCGGCTGTTCCATAGAAGCGAGATCTATCCACTCGTTCCAGCAGCCGTCGCCACCGCGCTGGCGCTCGTCATAGACGCCTATTTTGCATCAGGGTTAATGCCGGCGATCATCCTGCTGGGAACGTTGGCGCCGCTGGCCTGGCAGGTAGCAGTTAGGCAAAGTCCCTGGCAAGCCACGATGGGTTGGGCGCTGACGGCGGTCGCGGCGATCTATGTCGGCGTGCCGATGAGCTACTTCGTGCTACTGCGCGGCTTAAGTATCGGACAGGAATTCGCAGGTCTGCCACCCGGAACGTGGTGGGTCGCCCTGGCGATTCTCGGCACCTGGGCATCGGACACGGGCGCCTATCTCACAGGTATGGCCGTTGGGAAGCACCCGTTCATGGCGCGTATCAGCCCCAAAAAGACCATGGAAGGGGCGATGGGGGGCATAGTGTGGCCGATGGTGGTGGTCACGGTGATGAGCGCGTGGATCACTGGCCTCGGCCCGTTCCACGGCATCGTAATCGGAGCGCTGATCGGTTGTGCGGCAATCGTGGGAGACCTTGGCGAATCACTCTTAAAGCGCGGAACCGGTGTGAAAGACACCGGCAACATTCTGCCTGGCCACGGTGGAATGCTCGATAGAATCGACAGCCTGATTTTCACCGGACCTCTGGTATACTACTACCTGGTCTGGGTGATCAGGCCTTAGTAGATACATAGAGACTGTCTCAAAATGGTATTGAAGGTGGCGGCGGAGGGGCTGTCAACAGATTCGGGGAGCGGATTTAGCGGATTGAGGCGCCTGTCCGTTCAATCCGTTCCCTGTCCGAAGGAGTCCGATGGACTCATCGGACTCCTTCGGAGAATCCGCTGACAGCTTGTGCGCTAGGATACCATTTCCCACTTCTGAGATAGTTTCTTAGCAGGATGGGCATATGGCGGACCCAATCGTTCCCAAGAGGATAGTTTTGCTCGGCAGCACTGGCTCCATTGGTCGACAGGCGCTGGAAGTCGTCGAGCTTCACCGGCAGAGGTTTGCCGTAGTGGGCCTGGCAGCCGGTGGCAACTACGGCCTGTTGCGTGAGCAGATAAGCAAGTTTAGGCCAGAAAAGGTTTGCTTAGCCACGAAGCTGGGCGCCGCTGAGCGCGGTGAGATTGAGAGCCTTGGCTGCGAAATGGTCACCATGGAAGAGATGGTGCAACAGGAAGATGTCGACCTCGTCGTGGTAGCGACGGGAGGGAAGGCGGGTCTGTCCCCCACCCTGGCTGCCATCCGAGCACGAAAGACGGTGGCGCTCGCCAACAAAGAGTCTTTGGTGATGGCCGGGGAGATCGTCGTCGCCGAGGCCCAGCGTCACGGGGTCGAAATACTTCCAATCGATAGCGAGCACAGCGCCATCTGGCAATGTCTGAGGGGCGAGATGCAACGTATCCCGGGGTCGTTGGACACCATCTCGCGGCTGCTTCTTACCGCTTCGGGGGGCGCGTTCCGCGATCGCAAGCTGGCGGATCTTGCCGAGGTTACTCCGGAAGAAGCGCTGGCTCATCCCACATGGAAGATGGGCAAGAAGGTCACCATCGATTCGGCAACGCTTATGAACAAGGGGCTGGAGGTGATGGAGGCCCATTGGCTGTTCGGCGTTCCGTACGACCGCATCTCGGTAGTGCTTCATCGTGAGAGCATCGTTCACTCTCTGGTCGAGTTCGTCGATGGCTCCGTCAAGGCCCAGCTCAACCGCCCGGATATGCGGTTCCCGATTCAGTACGCCTTGACCTACCCCGAGCGCCTTCCAAACAGCTTCGCGAAGCTCGATCTAGCTGAAACCGGCAAGCTGGCTTTTGCGGACATAGATTATGGACGCTACCCCTGCCTCAACCTGGCCATTCGGGCGGCGCAACGGGGTGGCACCTTCCCGGCAGTGCTTTCGGCGGCCGACGAGGAGGCCGTGAGCATGTTTCTCACGGGGCGGATTGGATTCCTGGACATTCCAATCGTGATCGAAAGAGTTCTGGACGCACACAAAGGGATGGAGAAACCGGGCATCGATGATATAGTGATAGCAGACGACTGGGCGAGAAGAGAGGCAACCCGGGTCGCCCGGTCGCTGGCGTGAAGGGGTACTCTCCCTGGCCAAAGCCTGTCGCGTGCGTTCGGCATAGTAATTGCATATAATTAACGTGGCGTCGCCGGATTTCCTGTGGTACGTAGTACATAGATGGAGCGCAACTGAATCGATGACAATACTTATCTTTCTATTCGTACTGAGCTTAATGGTCTTCGTGCACGAACTCGGTCACTTCGTTCTGGCAAAGCGAGCTGGCATCAAGGTCGAAGAGTTTGGCTTCGGTTATCCGCCACGGCTTTTCGGGATCAAGCGAGGTGAGACAACTTACTCGGTAAACATCATCCCGTTGGGGGGCTTCACCAAGATGCTGGGGGAAGAAGACCCAACCGATGCAAGAAGTTTCGCCCGGGCGACGAAGCTATGGCGGACCGCTATCCTGGCTGCCGGGTCGCTGATGAATATCTTTCTCGCGGTGATCCTCTTCTCGGGAGCTTTTATGGCCGGTTGGCCTACGCCAGTAGCGAGCGAGGTCAGGATATCGCAGGTGCTTGCGGGCTCGCCAGCCGATCTGGCCGGGTTCAAGACGGGAGATACGATCCTTGAGATCAACGGCCAGCCAGTGACGACAAGCAGTTGGCTGCGACCGGCGACAGAGGCGAACAAGGGGCAGGAGATCACCGTTCTTGTACGACGAGACGGGGTCGAGTTACCACTCAGCGTAACACCACGAACGCAATGGCCCGCAAATGAGGGTCCCCTGGGCATCGCTGCCATGAATTACCCAACCAAGGTCGAGCCGGTTTCGTGGCCGTTGTTGGAATCGCTGAGGCTTGGACTAACCCATACCATCGAGGTCATCGTTTTCACACTTTATCTTCCGGTGCTATTGATCAAGGGAGCCTTGCCACTAGAGCTAGCACGTCCGGTCGGCCCCATCGGCATCTATCAGATCACCAGCCAAGCGGCAATCGAGACCGTGAGCTCGGGATGGCTCTTCCCACTTCTGAATGTGGCTGGCTTGCTGAGCGCCAGCCTTGGCATAGCGAATCTACTGCCAATTCCAGGATTGGATGGCGGACGGTTGATCTTTGTATTCCTTGAGGCTATCCGCCGCAAAAGAATAAGCCCGGAGCGCGAGGGGCTCATCCATTTCGTTGGCCTGGCCGTGCTCCTCTCGTTTGTCGTCGTGGTCTCATATTTCGACATTCTGTCGCCCGTGCCCGAGATAGACTGGGGCGTCAGATAGATCGCTCGGGGGACTCGATCACGTCCGTTGCCACAGTCTCAACCGGCCTTCGAATCAGAGCGTTTACCGCACCGACATTGCAGCGGTAAGCGAGAAGGTTGGCCGCTTCGCGCGATGAATCGGGACGCGATGAAGCGCGCCCCTACGAGTTGTCGGTGGGTCTATGCTTTCGTTAAATGCTGTAACTAAGATCGCTATGGGAGCGACAACTAATGCCACGAAGGCGATCAAGACAAATTCATATCGGATCGGTAGCCGTTGGCGGGGGCGCGCCAATCAGCGTGCAATCGATGACCTGCACCGATACCCGCGATGCCAAGGCCACCGCGACGCAAATTCATCAACTGGAGGAAGCGGGCTGCGAGATCGTCAGGGTTGCGGTGCCGGATGCTGAGGCTGCCCGCGCCTTGCCAGACATCAAGAAGAACATCGGCATTCCGCTGGTCGCCGATATCCACTTCGACCACCGTCTGGCTCTAGGTGCGCTGAACGCTGGGGTCGACGGCCTGCGCCTCAACCCAGGAAACATTCGCGATCCTGAAAAGATCAAGACCGTCGTGCAGGCGGCCAAGGAACGGAGGGTGCCGATACGCATCGGCGTGAACGCGGGCTCTTTGCCGCGAGCGCGCGTTATCGGAGACTCATCCAGGTCAAACACGGGTGCTTCGCTTTCCGAGCATACGGAAGGCGTCGTCGAGCGGATGGTTCAGTTAGCGCTCGATCAGGTGAGGCTCCTAGAAGCGCTCGACTTCGACCTGATCAAGCTCTCGCTCAAATCGTTCGACGTGCCCACCACTATCGAGGCCTATCGGCAGGTGGCTGACCTGGTCCCCTACCCACTGCATCTCGGCATCACCGAGGCGGGAACTCCCTGGGCCGGGTCAATACGCTCAGCCGTCGGCATCGGCACCTTGCTGTATCTGGGCATCGGCGATACCTTGCGCGTTTCCCTCACCGGGGACCCGGTCGAGGAGGTACGGGTGGGCTTCGAGATATTGAAATCCCTCGACCTTAGACAACGCGGTCCGATTATGATATCCTGTCCGACGTGCGGGCGCACCGAGATCGATCTGGTGACGATCGCGCAGGAGGTCGAGCGCAAGCTCCAGCGAATCGAAGCGCCAATCAAAGTGGCGGTTATGGGTTGCGTCGTCAACGGCCCGGGCGAGGCCCGCGAGGCCGACGTGGGCGTCGCGGGAGGGGGAGGGCGGGCCGTCCTGTTTCGCCACGGGAAGATCGTCAGTACCGTGGACGAGGCCGATCTGCTCTCCGCGCTGATGCACGAGATCGACAACGCGGTCAGGGACTGGAAGAAAGGCAAGCGGCGGGAGAGCGTCGGCGACGAGTGAGAGGGGACTGTTGGCAAGATCTTCAATTTCAACGATGTGGGCAATTGGCCGCTTCGAACGAGCGGCCGACTTTGTCGCCCGAGTGCGTGATATCGGGTTCGACGAGATCGAGCTGAATCATCAGGTCAGCGAAAGTATGCTGCAGGAGTATCGCGCTCTCCAAAAAGACGGCTCGGTCAAAGTGTCCAGCGTACACGCGCCCTGCCCCAAATGGCAACCCGCTTTACCTGCCCCACCCCCTGAGCTATCGGCGCTCGACGAAACGAGTCGGATCGCCGCCATTGGATTGATAAAGAGGACGATCGACACGGCGGTCGATCTGCGAGCCAGGGCTGTGGTCGTCCACTGCGGACGAGTGGAGATCGACCTCGAATTGGAGCGCACGCTGCGGCAGCTTCACGCCAAAGGGCAAACCGCCAGCGAGGAGTATCGCCAGGCCAGAGCGAGCCTGATGGCGGCCCGCGATGCCGCTAGGCGGGCGCACGTGCAGGCAACGTTGGCGAGCCTGGCAGAGGTCGCCGGGTATGCTGCGGCGCGCAACATCTGGCTGGGACTGGAGAACCGCTATCATTACTATGAAATCCCGCTGCCCAACGAGGTGCGGCTGTTTCTGGATAGCCTGGATAATTCCACGGTTTTCTACTGGCACGACGTGGGTCACGCCCATAACCTGGCGGCTCTGGACCTCGTGAGTCCCGAAGATTGGCTGCCAGGGCTACGCGATGATTTGCGGGGGATGCACCTTCACGATGCAATCGGCCTTGACGATCATCGCGTGGCCGGCGCGGGCGAGGTAGATTTCGCGGCCCTCAGACGTCAGGTACCACCCAGGGCCTTGCTCATCTGCGAGTTCGACGAATCTTCATCAGAAGAAGATGTCAAATTAGGGTATAATTACCTGAAGCAGATGGGATACTTCTAACACGCCTTGGAAGTTCTCGGTACGGAGGAGGAATTGAGTTGCGCATATCGACGTTGTTTGGGAGGACGCTGCGGCAGGCGCCAGCGGAGGCCGAGCTAG
The DNA here is from genome assembly GCA_016189905.1 of Chloroflexota bacterium. Taxonomy (GTDB): domain Bacteria; phylum Chloroflexota; class UBA6077; order FW602-bin22; family JACPRP01; genus JACPRP01. The sequence continues at coordinate 53,445 of JACPRP010000102.1, forward strand.
CGAGCCACAATCTGATCTTACGAGCAGCCCTGGCGCGCCCGCTTTCAGCCGGGATCTACAGCTATCTTCCGCTAGGCTGGCGGGTGATCCGCAAGATCGAAGCCATTATGCGCGACGAGATGGATCGAATCGGCGGGCAGGAGATGCACATGCCCGTCCTCAATCCGGCTGAGCACTGGAAAGAGACCGGCCGCTACTTCGCCATCGGCCCCGAGCTGATTCGCATCAAGGATAGGGCCGAGCGGGAATACGTGCTGGCCATGACCCATGAGGAGATCATAACCGACCTGGCACGGCGCGAGCTACGCTCTTACCGGCAGCTTCCCTTTATGGTCTATCAGATCCAGACTAAGATTCGCGACGAGGCGCGACCTCGAGGAGGCCTGATCCGCATGCGCGAATTTCTGATGAAAGACGCCTACAGCTTCCACGAAGATCAGCAAGCCCTGGACGAGTATTATCCATCTGTGTATCAGGCCTATCGTAATATCTTCGCGCGCAGCGGACTGCGCGTTATCGACGTCGAGGCCGATCCAGGAATGATGGGCGGCACGGGCTCCCATGAGTTTATGATGCTCTCAGACTCCGGCGAAGATACGCTGGTGATCTGCTCGCAATGTGGCTATGCGGCCAACGTGGAGGCGGCGCGCGCCAACAAGAAGGATAGGGTCGGCGAGCACCAACGGCTGGAGGCTCTCAAGCCGCTCGAGGGGGTAGCGACGCCGGGGGTCAAGACGATCCAGCAGCTCACGGAGTTCTTCACGCTGCCGGCGCAGGATTTCCTGAAGACAGTTCTCTATATGGCGTGCGGCGAGCTGGTAGCCGTGGCTATCAGAGGGGATCTCGAGGTGAACGAGGCAAAACTGGCGCGGGCGCTGCAATGCTCCGACCTGAGGCTGGCCAGCGACGAGGAGATAGCACGAGCTGGAACGGTGGTGGGGTTTGCCTCGCCGGTTGGCCTGAAGAACGTTCGCGTTGTTCTGGACGATTCCGTGGACGGCGACGCTTTCATCGCCGGCGCCAACAAGCCCGACACCCATCTGCGCGACGTGCACTACCCCAGAGATTTCGCCGCCGACGCAGTCGCCGATATCGCGCTGGCTCAGGCTGGGCAGACGTGCCTGCAATGCGGCAATGACATCGAGATGAGGCGCGGCATCGAGGTCGGGCACACGTTCAAGCTAGGTTATAAGTACAGTGAGGCGATGGGCGCCAAGTTCCTCAATCCAGAGGGCAAAGAAGTGATCGTGATAATGGGCTGCTACGGCATCGGGCTGGATCGCCTGCTTGCCGCCATCATCGAGCAGAACCACGACGACAAAGGCATCATCTGGCCCAAATCGGTCGCGCCGTTCGCCGTCCATCTCGCGGCCCTCGGCGTGGAAGATGCCGAGGTCTCGGGTGTCGCCGAGAAGCTTTACCTCGATCTGATGTCGCGAGGCTGCGAGGTTCTTTACGACGACCGCGACGAGACCGCCGGGGTCAAGTTCAACGATGCCGACCTGATCGGCATTCCCCTGCGCGTAACCGTCAGCCGTCGAACCCTCGACAAGGGCAGCGTCGAGCTCAAACAGCGCACCTCCAGGGACTTTCACCTCGTGAAGCTCGACCAAGCGATCGAAGCGATCACGCAGGAGTGTACGGCGTAGCCGTGCACGTTACAGGCGGACGGTCTCACAGCATTTTGCCGAAGCGTTGGCATTGCCGTTACTAAGTTTTCCAGTCGATCTTTTTGCAATGGTGTAGCTGAGACCGACGCGGTTTTCGAAACCGCGTCGGTCTGCCCCCGACCGGGATCTGGGCCACGCGCAATTCTGCAGCGTTTTGCGATAGTATTTAGCGACCTGGCGTTTGTCGTAGGGGCGTCCTTCCGCGGAAGGACGCCCTGCCAGGGGGGCGATCAATAGACGCTAACGAAAACTGCTGTAGGAGGGGAAAAGTATAAGGCCCTCCCAAAGACGCGGATAAGGCAATCGTCTACTCGCTCAGGCTGAACGGCGGGTAGCGATCGGTAACCAATAAGAAAGCGTAAGCGCCTACCCTCAGCGACCACCTCATCACGCCTACGACAAAATTGAAAAGGGCTTCGGGATAGCGGCCGGTGATCAAAATGGCAAACCAGGCGACTATTGCCGTGATGATCACTGCAATGAAGAGAAACATAAGTACGACGTAGTGCGGAATCGCCAGCAGCCACTTCACCAGTGGCAGCCAGCGATTGAGCTCGGCGGCCGCGTCGGGGTAGCGGATGTCCAGGTGGACGGCCTGTTCTTCGTCGGTCGAGGGATACTCATCCCTGAGCAGCAGCAAGTAGGCGATCACGCGGGTACCGAAAGCCGTGAGGGCGTAGTTCCAGTCAAACCACCAGCGGGGATACTTCTTGCGGAACAGGAGCATCAGCACCAGCGGGGCGAAAACGATTCCACCGGCGGCAAAACGATAACTGGTGCCATCCTGGTCTCCTCCATTCCCACCACCGGAGACCAGGCCCAGGATCACCAGGATTGGAATCGCCCAGAAAACGCGGAAGAAGGTGGTCAGCCTGTCCAGTTGCGCCGGGTAATCGATAGAGAGAGTCGCCGGATACCTGGGAGCCAATTCAGCCACGATCGGTGCCTCCTTGGAATCGCGATCTTGCCCATCCCCCCGTCCGCTTCCCCTTTAATACTATCACTCCTGCGATCGCATATCAATCGATAATCGATTCATCGCACGTCGCAGCCACGGCCTTTATTCCTCAGAATTTCGATCTGCCGGTCGTGAGAATCTATGAACTCGTTCTGATTAGCCTCGCCAGCCGCTAGATCAGCGGCAAGAGGGCTCGCGTGCGAGTATGCCCTGCTCGCCATCTCGGCGACGAGCTTCTCATGCCGCAGGTACAGCGCTCTGAGCTTGCCCTTCCACCTCAGGACCTCGGGATGGTGGGCATATCCCTTCTTGCCTTGCGTCAGTATCGTCCATACGCCGTGCAACTCTCTGTGCTCGGCAAGCAGATGCTTACGACAAAGCCTCTCCGGCGCGATATCCCAGATTCTCATGACCAGGTAACATCTCTATATCCTCCGTGGAAGAAAGAGGCCACCATCACAACTATTACCTAACACTCCTACCACTGGCGCAGCTCGATCGATAGCCCTTCCGAATCCTTGAACTCGGCCCTCTTCGACTTCCCGAGCGTCATCGGCGGCCTCGAAATCTCGACGTCCTTGCTCTTGAGGTACTCTATCGCCTTATCCATGTCATCAACTTCTAGCGCGATCATCCGGTAACCGACCTGCCATGGGTCGGCAGGCACGGGCGATGGATTCTCCACCGAAATTACCTCGGCGACGGTACCATTGAGCTCCAGATAGGCGATCTCTTTCATCGGTGGCGCGCCAGCCTTGTTGCGCTGCCTGACGCTAAAGCCAAGCACATCGGTGTAAAAATTGATGCACCTTTCGAAATCGGCGGGAATGATCTCGACGTGATCGATCTTCTTGAACATCATTCACCTCACTGAAAGTATTGGGCCGGGATTGGCTTCCACCATTTCGAGTCTCAAGTTGCCGAACAGGGTATGCGTCTCTTTCTCAAGCCTCTCGAGGATCTTCTGACAGTACACGGGGTCAATCTCAACGCCGATGCTGTTGCGATTCGCCTTGATGGCAGCTAGCATCGTCGTTCCTGTACCGCAGAAAGGATCGAGTACGATATCCCCCACAAAAGAAAACATACGGACCAGGCGATAAGCGAGCTCAAGAGGGAATGGGGCCGGATGTTCTCTCGTAGAAGCGCCGCTGATATTCCAGAACTGCTGGAACCATTCGTCATACTCCTTCTTGGTGATCATCGAGAGGCTGCGCTGTTCGGCAGTAGGTCTTTTGTAACCACCCGGCTTCCGTTGCATCAGAATGAACTCGATATCGTTCTTAATGATCGCATTAGGCTCGTATGGTTTGCCCAGGAACTTGGTTCCGTTGCTCACCTCATAATTTGCGTTGGCGATCTTTTGCCAGATGATCGGGTTCAGGTTATCGAACCCTATGCGCCTGCACGAAACGGCGATATCAGCGTGCAATGGTACGACCACATGCCGTCCGTGCTGCCGGCGGGATAGACAGACATCCCCGACGACGCACACCAGCCGCCCTCCAGGGACCAAGATTCGATAGCACTCCCGCCATACTTTAGCGAGCTCCTCCACAAACGCCTCATAGTCCTGGATGTGGCCCGGTTGATCGGGGTGTTCGCGATACCTCTTCAACGTCCAGTATGGAGGAGAGGTCACAACAAGGTGAACGGTCTCATTCTCTATACAAAGAGAGATCACGCGCATCGCCCAGCACCAGCCGGTGGTGGCTTTTCTCAATCATCTCGCATGAGCCTCCAAGGCCGACAATTCAACCGCGGTCATTGCCGTCAGTAGCACCACGTCGACTTCGCGTTTTTCGATGAACGGTGAGAAAACCTCTCGTAGCGCCGCCTCGACGGCCGTCTGTCGGGCCGCAGCCTCCACACTTACCGATTCCATATAGTCACGCTGACTTCCGTAGCCGGCAGGCATCGTCAAATCCCTTCTTATCCTGGGTCTGCCTAGTGCGCCAATTATACCTGACTGCCTGGCTACACGCAATTGGAGACTACCGAAAATCGAAAATCGAAATGTGGGGTCTTCCGCTCGCACGCCGACTATGCTATACTACTAACGGCCGGTTTCGGCAAAATCCCGCGGCAGACCTTTATTGCAGCGACGCAATCTATTGTGATATACTTGCCGCGGCGTGTCGAAGATGATGCGCTGCCCGATCACGACTGACACGGGGGTGCGACAATGTTGTTGACACAATATGGTTATATTGCGATTTTCCTCATCATCGCAATCGCCTTCGGCATCCTTCCTCTAGTCATTGCTCTAGCCATTCGACCAAAGAAGCCAAATCCCGTCAAGTTGTCCACCTACGAATGCGGCCTGGAAACGGTCGGCCCTAGCTGGATACAGTTTCACGTCGGATTCTATCTCTACGCCCTGGTTTTCGTCATCTTCGACGTCGAAACCGTGTTCCTGTATCCCTGGGCAGTGGCCTACGGCAAGCTCGGTCTGTTCGCTCTGATCGAGATGTTCATCTTTGTTATCTTGCTCGTAGTGGGACTAGTCTACGCATGGAGAAAGCGAGCCCTGGAATGGAAATGAAAGACGCCTGCCAAGGGCAAGGCAACGTTGCAATGGCGCCAACTGAGGGCCGCATCGTTCAAATCGGCGAGCGCTCTCTGCTGGGGCCTGAACATGAGGAGTTCGACGGCGACGAAGCATTGTACAACAACGTCATTCTGGGGCGCCTTAACGCCTTATACAACTGGGGTCGGCGCTCCTCTCTGTGGCCTCTCGGATTCGGCCTGGCCTGTTGCGCGATGGAGTTCATCGGCGCGCAGGCATCACGGTTCGACTTCGCTCGTTTTGGCGCCGAGGTGGTGCGTCCATCGCCCCGGCAGGCGGACTTGATGGTCGTCTCTGGCACAGTGACCAAGAAGATGGCTCCGGCAGTGCGGCGCATTTACGACCAGATGGCCGAGCCGAAATATGTGATCGCGATGGGGGCATGCGCGTGTAGCGGCGGGCCGTTCGTTGGCTCATATAACGTCGTGATGGGTGTCGACCAGATCGTACCGGTGGATGTCTATCTCCCTGGTTGCCCGCCTCGGCCGGACGCCTTCATCGAGGCCATTATGACTTTACAAAAGAAGATCGACAAGCAGAAAGTCCTGGTAAGTTACATCAGGGGAGACAAATGAAATCTGAGTGCGCTTTAGCATCTCCACATGTCGATATCGACATCGACGCAATATCCGCGAAGATTTCAGATAGCATCACGCGCGTGGTCCGGGGCGCACCGCCAGCCGTGTACATTCGTCTGGATCGGCTGCTAGAAGTCTGCCGCTTCCTCAAGGAAACGGCAGAGCTCGAGTTCAATTATCTCAGCAATCTCACTGCCGTGGACTACCTGGACCGTATGGAGGTTGTCTACCACCTGTACTCCATATCGAGGAAACACGCCGTGACGCTCAAGGTCGAAGTGGACCGCGAGCGGGCTTCGGTTCCTTCAGTCACAGGAATCTGGCGAGGTGCGGATTTTCAGGAACGAGAGGTCTACGATCTTTTGGGCGTAACCTTTGTCGGGCACCCCAATCTGAAACGCATCTTGCTCTACGACGAGTTCGTGGGCCATCCCTTGCGAAAGGATTTTGCCTTGCCCAAAGACTAACCAAGTATCGGCAAGCCAACCGGGCAAGACGCCCGGCTACGAGGTATGTAGAAATGTCGGAACTGATACTGGCGAGCAAAAACAGCGCGCTCGACGCGAAAATAGACACAGAGAGGATCACCCTCAACGTGGGACCGCAGCACCCCAGTACACACGGGGTGCTACGTGTGATACTGACACTCGACGGGGAGATCGTCATCGATGCCGAGGTGGTGCTAGGTTATCTACATCGTGGCTTCGAGAAGCTTTGCGAAGAGGGCACTTATACCCAGAATATATCTCTGACTGATCGTCTGGACTATTTCAATTCGATGAATAACAACTGGGCCTACGTCAAGGCCGTCGAGATGATGATGGACATCGAGGTACCCGAGCGTGCGGAGTACCTGAGAGTCATTATGAGCGAATTGCAGAGAATAGTCAGCCACTTAGCCTGCACTGGCTTCTTCGTCTCCGACCTGGGTGCGGCCCACACGCCTTTGCTGTACGCCTTCCGCGAGCGCGAGGAGATACTTGACCTTTTCGAGATGGTCTGTGGCGCGCGAATGACCTACAACTACTTCCGCATTGGCGGATTGGCGAACGATATCCATGATGGCTGGATACCAAGGCTGAAGGCGTTCCTGCAAAGATTGCCTTCAAAAATCGACGAACTGGAGGCGCTGATCACGGGGAACGAGGTTATCCTGGCTCGCGCCAAGGGCGTCGGAGTGCTGTCGCCCGAAATGGCAATCAGCTTTAGCACCGCAGGTCCGGTCATCCGCGCATCCGGCGTGCCGTTCGATTTACGCAGAGATGTGCCTTACAGCCTGTATCCGCGCTTCGATTTCAAGGTCATCACAGGAAAGAACGGCGACATCTTCGACCGCTACTATGTGCGAGTTCAGGAGATGCGGGAGAGCATCAGGATAATCGAGCAGGCGTTAGAACAGCTTCCTGACGGGCCGATTCGCATACCCTTTCCGCTCAACGTCAGACCGCCGGCTGGCGAAGCATTGAGTCGCATCGAGGGGCCGAAGGGGGAGATGGGCTTCTACATCGTCAGCGACGGCACTTCCATCTCGCCATATCGCGTGCACCAGCGTCCGCCCTGCTTCATTCACCTGGGCGTCTTGCGGGACCTGGTCATAGGTTGGAAGGTCGCCGACGTGATAGCTACTCTAGCCAGCCTGGACCCCATTATGGGGGAGGTGGACCGATAGATGGAAGTCATTAACAACATCTTCGTCATTATCCGCGATGTGATAGCTGTGATGCTAGGGTTCTTCCTGCCCCCCACGCTGGTGGAGGCGATAATAGCGGTCCTGGTCATCTCGGTGTTCCTGGGCTTTATGACAGTCAACGTGATGATGCAGGTCTGGGCCGAGCGCAAAACGATCGCGTATATGCAGGACCGCTTCGGTCCCAACCGGGTTGGGCCCTTTGGCCTGATGCAATCGGTAGCCGACGCGGTGAAACTGCTGACGAAAGAAGACATAATTCCGACGCATGCCGACAAGTGGGTCTTCCGCCTGGGCCCCATCATCGTCGTCTCCACCGCGCTAATGGTTTATGGCGTGATGCCGTTCGGGGACGGGATGGTCATCGCCGACCTGAACATTGGCATTCTGTTCGCGATTTCGATCGCCTCGATCGGCACCATCGGTTTTTTGATGTCAGGCTGGTCGTCTAACAACAAGTATGCGCTGCTAGGGGCGATGCGCGCCGTGGCGCAAATGGTAAGCTATGAGATTCCGCTCGTTCTTTCGATCATCGGGGTGGTTATGCTGGTGGGCTCGCTTCAGATGAGCGAGATCGTCAAGGCTCAGAGCGGGCTCTGGTTCGTCATCTGGCAGCCGTTGGGCTTCGTGATCTTCTTTATCGCGGGGCTCGCGGAGATCAACCGCACGCCTTTCGACATGGTGGAGGCTGATTCGGAAATCGTCGCGGGGTATTTCATCGAGTACAGCGGTATGCGCTTCGCGGTGTTTTACCTTGCCGAGTATATGAGCGCGTTTGCCTCAGCCGCCATCGCGGTGACGCTTTTCTTCGGCGGCTGGCAGGGACCGCTTCTGCCACCCTATATCTGGTTCCTGCTTAAGGTCTGGCTCATCTTCTTCGTGATGATCTGGATCCGCGCTACGCTGCCGAGAGTCCGCGTAGATCAACTGATGGGCTTCGCCTGGAAGGTGCTGATACCGCTGGCTTTGCTGAACATATTCTTAACCGGGGCCATTCTGCAACCCTGGTACCAGGGCCTTGTCCAGGGTCTTGCGAAATGAACAGGAGGTAAGCCTGATCTCGAACGATTGGGCAGCTTGAGCGTATGCTAGGTCTGGGAATTGTCAAAGGAATGGCCGTCACCATCAAACACTTCTTTATGCCGAAGGTTACCGTCCAGTATCCGGAGCAGCGACGGGTATCGGCGCCAGCGTATCGTGGCGCCCCGGCGCTGGTGTTCGACGCGAAAACCAACAAGGCGAGATGCGTGGCCTGCGGTGTGTGCGCGCGGGCGTGTCCTCACGGGGTCATCCACGTGACGGGGCACACAGGACCGGACGGAAAGCGGCACGTCGAGCGTTATGAGATCGAGATCATCCGCTGCCTGTTTTGCGGGCTCTGCGCCGAGGCCTGCCCGTACGGAGCTGTCAAGATGAGCCACGAGTTCGAGCTGGCAGAGTACCGCCGGTATAACCTGGTCTACGATCGCGAGCGCCTGCAGGGGCGAGCGGAGCCGCCGAGCAAGATCGTCGCGCGGGAAGTCAAGGTCATCTCCGCCCGGGCGCTCGCCGTCAAGGAGGTCGCGCAAATCAGATGAACGATCCTGTTGTAATTCTGGCCTTTGCGGTTCTAGCCATCGTCATGCTCGTATCGGCGGCAGCCGTGGTCCTGCTGCGCAACATCGTCCACTGCGCCCTTTTCCTGGCGCTGTCGTTTCTTTCGGTGGCAGGCATCTACATACTGCTGAACGCCGAGTTCCTCGCCGCCGTCCAGATTCTGATCTACGCCGGCGCCGTGATGATCCTGCTGCTCTTCGCGATAATGTTGACGCAGCGTGCCGGCGCGATTGCCGAGAATCCGCCTAACAATCAGGTAGGCATGGCCGCGGTCGTAGCCGTCGCCCTGTTCGGGCTGCTGGCGCTCGTGCTAAGCGGAACGAGTTGGCTCACCGGCGCGCCGGCCGCGACGCAGCCTAACACTGAGGCGCTGGGGCGCGCCTTGTTCGAGTATTACGTTTTGCCGTTCGAGATAGCCTCGGTGCTCTTGCTCGTGGCGATGATCGGTGCAATCGTTATAGCGAGGGAGGACTAGAAAGTGCTCTCTTTGAATGCCTTTTTGCTTCTGAGCGCAGTTCTATTCTGTATCGGACTGTTTGGCGCTTTGTCAAAGCGCAATGCCGTGGCCATTCTCATGAGCATTGAGCTCATGTTCAATGCCGTAAACATCATGCTGGTGGCCTTCGCGCGATTTCTGGCACCGGCGAGCACGGTCGGCCAGGCGCTGCCCCCGGTCAGCACGGTCGGCCAGGTTTTCACCATCTTTATCATCACGGTCGCGGCTGCGGAAGCGGCGGTTGGCCTGGCGATAGTGCTTGCCATCTATCGCACTCGTCGCACAATCAGCGTGGACGAGGTCAATTTGATGAAATGGTAGAAACACCACGTTGAGGTTGAGGTAGAATGGATTCATTTTCGCTGGAATACTTATGGCTTATACCTCTTTTGCCATTCCTGGCTTTTGTGGTAATCGCGCTTTTTACGCGACGCTGGGCTCGGCTTAGCGCCTACATCAGCATACTCGCCATTGTCGCCTCGCTCGTGGTCTCTGCCTGGGCTTTGCTCTCGCTCGTGGTTGCCTTTCTGGGACACGCCACGGGCGAAGAGCTCGTCAAGCAAGTGACGCTAACCTGGTTTAGCGCTGGGGGCGTGGACTTCCCGATTGGGCTGATTATCGATCCGCTCACGGCGATGATGCTGATCGTCGTGACCGTCATCAGCTTGCTGGTCCAGCTATTCTCCCAGGGCTATATGGTGGTCAAGGACGACCACGGAAACCTGAAGAAAGATCCCGGCTACGGCCGCTACTTCGCCTTCATCTCGCTGTTCACGATGTCAATGCTGATACTGGTGCTGGCAAACAACTTCCTCCAGATCTATATCGCCTGGGAGCTGGTCGGCCTTTGCTCATATCTGCTGATTGGCTTCTGGTATGACAAGACATATCCAGACGGCAGCATCTCACCCGCCCAGGCGGCGAAGAAAGCGTTTCTCACGACCAGGCTCGGAGACCTTGGGCTGCTGGTCGGCATCCTGATCATCTACATGACCACCGGGAGCTTTGTCTTCACGGACGTCGAGGAAGCGATCAAGGCCGGGCATCTGGCCGGTGGGCTCCTGACAGTGGCGATGATCGGCGTTTTCCTGGGCGCCGTCGGCAAATCGGCCCAGTTCCCCTTACACGTCTGGCTGCCAGATGCTATGGAAGGCCCGACCCCGGTTAGCGCCTTGATCCACGCCGCGACGATGGTCGCGGCCGGCGTCTATCTGGTGGCGCGCACCTTCGAGATGTTCGCGGCCTCACCCGACCAGCAGGCGCTGCTGGTCGTCGCCTACATCGGCGGATTCACCGCGCTGTTCGCGGCGTCGATGGGCCTGGTGATGAACGACATCAAGAAAGTGATGGCCTATTCGACTATCAGCCAACTGGGCTATATGATGATGGGCCTCGGCGTCGGCGCGTACGCTGCGGGTGTATTCCACCTGTTTAACCACGCGTTCTTCAAGGCGCTGCTGTTCCTCGGCTCGGGCAGCGTGATTTACGCCGCCCACCATGAGCAAGATATGCGCCGTATGGGCGGTCTAGGCAAGCGATTGCCGGTCACGATGATCACCATGATCTTTGCCAGCCTGGCGCTGGCAGGCCTGCCACCATTCAGCGGCTTCTGGAGCAAAGACGAGATCCTGGCCGGGGCGGCCGGCAAAGATCAACTGCTGTACATAGTAGGCTCGCTCGCCGCTCTGTTCACCGCCTTCTATGTCTTCCGTGCCATTTTCTTGACCTTCACAGGTGAGTATCGTGGCGCGCAGGGCGGCTACGACGCGCACGGTGGCCACGACGATCACGGACACGGCGGCCATGGAGGTGGCCTGGAAAGCATCAAAGAATCACCACTGGTCATGCTGATTCCTTTGATCCTGCTAGCCCTGGCCTCGCTGTTCTCGGGATTCCTCGGCTCGCCGTTCATGGGCAACGCGTTCCAGTCCTTCATCGAAAAGGGCGCGGAGCTGCACGAGGAGATAAATTACACGGTGATGATCAGCTCAGTGCTGATCGCCGTGGTCGGCATCAGTCTCGCCAGCCTCGTCTACTACTTCAAGGTCATACCGGCGGACTTGATCTCGAAGCCGCTGCCGTGGCTGCACGCTTTCGTGCTGAACAAGTACGCTATGGATGATCTGTATCTGTGGATCGTAAACAACGTCGTGCTCGGGTTTTCCCGGGCGGCGTTGTGGTTCGACATTCACATCGTCGACGGCATCGTCAACGCCGTCGCCAGTGTAATCGGCGGATTTGGCGGGACGCTGCGAAGGGTTGAGACAGGCCGAGCGCCTAACTATGGACTGGCGATCTTCGCCGGCGCCATAATCATCTCAGGCATTCTGATATTCGGCGGCTCGCCGCGGTAGAGGAGAAGCGCATAGATGAATCCTGGTTACCTTACTCTAATAGTGTTTGTGCCGTTGCTTGGAGCAATTGTCACAGCCTTGATGCCAAAAGATAACATTCGGGCCATCCGGTTCTCTGCCGCCGGGTTCAGCTTCATCGCGCTGGTCCTATCTGCAATCGTCTGGATTCGATACGATACCGCCCTGGCTGGAATGCAGTTCGTCGAGCAGGCGACGTGGATACCTTCACTCGGCATCAAGTACTTCATGGGCGTCGATGGCCTCAGCCTGCCGATGGTTTTCCTGACGACGCTGCTCACCTTCCTGGCGGTCCTCGCTTCCTGGAACATCAAGTTGCGGCCAAAGCTTTATTTCTCACTGCTGTTGCTGCTGGAGATGGGCATCGCCGGCGTGTTCACTTCCCTGGATCTTCTGCTTTTCTTCCTTTTCTGGGAAGTCGAGCTGATCCCGATGTATCTTCTCATCGTCATCTGGGGAGGCCAGAGGCGCGAATACGCCGCTATCAAGTTCGTTCTTTATACGCTGGCCGGCAGCGCACTGATGCTCGCGGGCATCCTGGCCCTGTATTTCTACGCCGATCCGATTGTCAGCGGGCGCACGTTCGATATGCTCGAGTTGGCGAAGACGAACTATACGGCTCAGTACGGCGCGGCGTTCTCGAGCGTCGTCTTCTTCCTCCTACTCATCGGTTTCGTCATCAAGCTGCCATCGTTTCCATTCCACACGTGGCTGCCTGACGCGCACGTGGAGGCACCGACGGCCGTCAGCGTTATCCTGGCCGGCGTTCTCCTGAAGATGGGTGGCTACGCGATCATCCGCATCAACGCGTCCATTCTGCCTCAGGCTCTTCAGGACTGGTCATACCTTCTGGCGGGGCTGGCCGTCGTCAGCGTCATCTATGGGGCGGCCACGTCGATGGTGCAGAACGATATGAAGAAGATGGTGGCCTACTCTAGCGTAAGCCACATGGGATACGTGCTGCTGGGCATTGCCGCGCTGACGCCCACCAGTATGAACGGCGCCGTGCTGCAGATGTTCACGCACGGCACCATCACGGGCATGCTGTTCTTGCTCGTCGGCGTCGTTTACGATAAGGCGCACACGCGGCTCATCTCGGAGTTCGGGGGTCTGGCGAAGCGGATGCCGCTCTATGCCGCGCTCTTCGTGACGGCCGGCCTGGCCTCACTCGGGTTGCCCGGTCTCAGCGGCTTCGTCGCGGAGTTCACCGTCTTCGTCGGCTCTTACTTGAATCCAAATATGCAGTTATTCACGATCATCGCGGCGGCGGGCATCGTCATCACGGCGGGATACATTACCTGGATGCTGCAAAGAGTGTTTTTCGGCCCGCTCCGTTTCGGCGATGCGATTAAGGAGAGCGAGCACATCCAGGATGTCAGGGGACTCGAAGTCGTGCCGCTGGTTACTCTGTTGGCGATTATTATCGCGGTCGGCGTCTATCCATCGCTGGTGACAGACCTGATCAATACGGGCGTCGCTCCCGTGATGACACAATTTGTCAAGGCCGGGCTCTAGAAGGATCGTGCCGGAGGGATGACCTTTGAACTTATATCTTCTACTACCAGAAATTAGCTTAATCGTGCTGGCGGTGGTCTTGATCGGGGTCGATCTATTGCTGCCGCGAGAACATAAGCCGGCCCTGGGCTACATAGCGCTCATCGGCCTTATCTTCCCTGCCTACTTCACGATGTTGCTGTCAGGCAGGAACGAGGTCTCGTTTAGCGGCGCCCTGGTCGTCGATCAGCTCGCGATCTTCTTCAAGCTGCTCTTCTTGATTGCTGCCGCGCTGGTTATTCTATCGTCAATCGAATACGTACGGCGTTTACCGATTCCGCAGGGCGAGTATTACGCGCTGGTGCTTCTCGCCACATCGGGAATGATGCTGATGGCCAGCACGCGTGACCTGATCTCGATATACATCTCGCTCGAGTTCACCAGCATCACGCTCTACATCCTGGCCGCCTTTATCCGCAACGACCTGAAGTCCAGCGAAGCGGGACTCAAGTATCTCCTGCTTGGCGCGCTTTCATCGGCCGCGCTGCTCTACGGTATGGCGCTAACCTATGGCGTGACGGGCAGCACCGTGCTCAACGATATCGCCTCGGCACTCGGCGAGCGGGGCATCAATGCCGCTGCCGTGCTTGGCTTGGTGTTCATCGCCGTGGGATTTGGCTTCAAGATAGCCACGGTGCCTTTCCATATGTGGGCGCCAGACGTCTACGAAGGGGCGCCGACGCCGATCACGGCATTTCTCTCGGTGGCATCCAAGGCCGCCGGGTTCGCCCTGGTGCTGCGCGTGTTCGCCACGGCATTCATGCCCGCCGAGAACACGTGGCTGCCGATGTTCTTCGTGCTCTCGGCCATCACGATGACCCTCGGCAACGTGGTCGCCATCCGCCAGGAGAACATCAAGCGCCTTCTGGCCTACTCGAGCATCGCCCACGCTGGCTATGTGCTGATGGGGTTGGCCGCGGCGACCGCCGGAGCAACCTCGGGAATGCTCGTGTATCTTCTGGCCTACACCCTGACGAATCTCGGCGCGTTCATCGCCATCATCGGGTTCTCTACCCGTGTGGGCAGTGACAACATAGATGACTACAATGGGCTTTCGCGACGGGCGCCGATGTTATCCCTGGCCCTGGCGATTTGCTTGCTCTCGCTCGCCGGGATTCCGCCGATGGCCGGCTTCATCGCCAAGATCTACCTCTTCGCCGCAGTGTTCGACGCGGCCGCGACCAACCCGGCCCTGTACTATCTGGTCATCATCGCGCTGCTCAACAGCGCTATCTCCGTCTATTACTATGTGCGCGTCGTCAAGGCGATGTACTTCGCTCCGGCCGAGACCGAGGAATCACTCGGCATGACCTTCGGTCTGCGTGTCGCCCTCTCGGCGGCGGTAGCAGGGGTGCTCGTGGTCGGCATCTACCCGACCCCGGTTATGCAAGCGGCACAGGTAGCGGCGCAGGTCCTGTTCCCTTAGTCGGGTCTCGAAAAGACAGTTAGCTGACGCGGTTGGGGGCGGTTCGCGAACCGCCCCCATTTCGTTCATAAGCGGCGAGTAAAAATACTACCAAGACTTGTCTCTGAAAGTATTCGAAAACTGCCGTAGAGGGGGCGCCCTATGAACTTACCAACATCTCCATTGCCAGCGGCACTCAGGCGATATCCCGGTTCAGAAAGCGACACCGGGCCCGTCTTGGAGCTGCGTCATGTGACCAAGGTCTATCGCAGCAACGTTCGTGCCCTGCGCGATGTCACCCTTTGCATAAGGCCCGGCGAGCGCGTATGCCTGCTTGGCCCTAATGGCGCGGGGAAGACGACTATAATCCGCCTCCTCACCGGCGCCCTCCAGCCGACGACCGGCGAAGTGCTCCTCTTTGGCGAGCCGACCTTTGGCACGCGATTCCTCAACTCCAAACGGCGGGCTGGCGTCGTGCCCCAGGGGCCGGGAATGTACGAAGACTTCACTACCGCCGACTACTTCGAACTGGTTCGTCGCATCTACGGGCGTGGCGATGTTGGATCTGTAGCCGAGGCCTTCGGGCTTGCCAAATATCTCGATCGCCGCCTCGCGCAGCTCTCTGGGGGTCTACAAAGGCGGGTCGTCCTGGCCGCGGCGCTGCTTGCCGGACCCGATCTACTCCTACTCGATGAGCCAACGGTAGGCTATGATCCAATCGCCGCGCGCGAAACGCACGACATCTCCACAATCTCAACGGAGCACTCTTCGGTCCCAGCATCCTGCTCACGATGGGTGCCCTGATGGCGTTGCCAGGTGGGGTGCTTCGCTCGCTGCTGCTCGGCATAATCTTTCTCACACTGGCCGTCATTCTCACCGCCATCGCCCTGCGCGCCCTTACCGCCGAGCGCTTTCTCCGCTAGAAGGAGCGGCACACCGTAACGGTTATGCGCGCTCCATCGATCAATAGCGGGGCTTGCAGATCACTTCCCTGACGCGCAGCTCGAAGAAAGACATGGCGTTCGCAGGGCGGATGACCAGCGCTGTGTCGCACCCATGGTTCGTGCCGGCGATCGAGATGACCTCCTCATCCGTGCGGATCAGCCCAGCGTCGGTCGCCATCATCGTGATCTCCACCGCCACCTTGGTGCCAGCGCCGAAAATCTTGAGCGTATTGGCCATTATCTCGTCGACCTGATACGTGCCGAACTTCCGTCGCACCGCACGGCCCACACCTCCGAACGCGTGCTGGCAGGTCAGGACCCGGACGCCGTGCCTTTCCAGCTCCGCCCGGGTTTCCTCGGGCATATCCTGTACGTTCGGCTCATGAAAGCCGGTCGAATGTGTAACCGCCACCAAGCGCCGGCCTTCAAAAAACTGTAGCGCCTTTTTCCCTGTTTCTCCCGTGCTGGTTGCGACCAGGATACGCTTGATGCCCAGCTCGTCGGCCCGGCTGGCAGCGGCCTTCATGACGACGTCGGTATTCTCGGCACTCAGCTTAGAAAAGTAGATCGTCTCTGGCATAAACTTCCTCCATAAACAAGCTGGTAAAATGCGGATGCGATGATTATATTTCGGGCAAACAGGCGTGTCAAGAAGCTAAGTCGGGCTAAGTCGGGCACACTTCTTGCGACGTAAGGCGAAGGGGACCTCGATCGGAACGGGGAAAATCTGGTGGCAAAGAAGATCGCCGTCATCGACGATAGCAGAGAATTCGTCCAGTTCTGCCAGGACTTGCTGGAATCGGAAGGGTATGAGGTCTTGCCTTCGGTAGGTAGCCTTCGCGCCTACGAGATCGTGAAGCATGGCAAACCCGATCTGGTAATGGTCGATATCATGATGCCCGGCAGGAGTGGCTGGGAGCTGATAGATATCCTCAGAATGGACCCCGAGACGAAGGATATTCCGATCATCATCAGTACGGCAGTGAGAGCCGCGACCGCGCGGCTGGCCGGCACGAAATACGATGTGCTCAAGAAGCCTTTCGAAGTACATGAGCTACTGGCCAAAGTGAAGAAACTCATCGGGAACCCGTGAACGGTTCGTGCCTCGGCGGGTGGTGGACGAGAGCAGAACGAAGTGAAACAAAACGACCACCGGCAATCACCAGTGGCCCAAGGAGTCCTCATACAGCAGAGTACTGCTCGCTTTAGTCAAGCACTCTGGACGCTATCCGCACGCTACCTTCCATTCTCATCCACTAACCACACCAGAGCCATCACGCGCGATTCGTGGCTTTGTCGCGCTCAAACAGCGCCTTGGCGTCGTCGGCGATCCCCTGCTCCAAACAATCACAATAAGTCGAGTATATGGCCTTGTTCAGGAGCCGGAGTCGCCAATCTTCGGGTGCGAGCACGTTCAAGTATTCCTGTCTTTGCCTCAGAAGTCGGGCAAGCCTCAGCAAAAAGATCAACTGCAGTGGCGAATAAGGTCGCGCTCCCCGACCCTCCTGCTGTGGTTCGTTCACCTGATCTGGTCTCGGAATGTCAAAGGGAATCATACATTCACCCCCACAGGCGGCATAACGGCCGATTACTACACTCCACTATACTGCAAGAACCATACCAATCGCAGCCGACCAACCGCTTGCAGGGGAAAATATACCAAATTGAAACCACGGACGCGGAGCTATTTTGCGAAACCTGTTCGCTATTCTACAACCTCGATATTGCCGCGTCCGACGACAATCTCCTGGCCGTCCTCTAAAGATAGCCTGGCTATCTCTGAACGGACGCCCGAGCCGAGAGGGCGCGCGCGGTCTGGCAAAGCGACGACACGCGCCAGAGCGCCGAAGGAATCGCCCCGGACGATCCGCACGATAGACCCGACCGCCAGCGCGGCCTCCGCTCCGCCCAGGCCAGGCTTGCTCTCTACGGCTGGAATGAAGATTTCTGCCGGAGCCGAGTTGGCGCCTTTCTCGCCTGAGCCGAGGATATACGCGCGTCGCCCCGCGTTCGCGCGAAACAGATCGAAGGTCCGTCGCGAGATTGGCATCGCCCCGAATCCTTCGGTGATTATGACAGTCACCGGCTGAGAGTTGTCCCGCAGCCACTGGAACGTCGTCGCCGTAACACTGCCGACGATGACGGCGCCCACGCCGACAAACAACGCGGCGCGCAGGGCCGGCAGAGTGACGCTGCCGGCCACCAGGAACGCGCCGGTGCAGCTATCGTCCACGAGCTCAGGCTCGAGTGGCTGAGCGGGACTTCCGGCCACCACTTTGATCGTTCCCTGGCATTCACCGCCGACGCAGGTGACACACTGAACGTACGCCCCGACGCTCTCGACGATGACCCCCCGCTGGGGCAAGATGCCGACCACCTGTCCCGGGAGAAGCGCTTGCACCTCGATGTCGTGCGGATCAGGCGCTATCAAGATATCGCCAGACATGGTGGGGCCTGAAGCGATGGTGCCCTCGATCGGCGATGTACAGACACGCTTGCCCCCCACGAAGCCCCCTTTACCCCGTGCGATCTCCTCGCCAGCGCTGACCGCATCCCCCGGCGATTTCAGCAGATACTTCGCCACGCTCTCGCCATCCTTGAGACCAAGGGCCTCGACGAGGTTGACGCGAAAGGCCTCGCCCCGCACCGAGGCGCGCGCGACGAGATCGCCGGGGGCAACCCGCTCGCCCGGATCGACCAGAACATCGCCATCCACCGGCAGGCACCTGGCCTTGCACAGCTTCACTTCCGCCGCAACGCGCAAAGTTGGAATCACGGCCTCCATCAGACCGCCTCCTGGCGCTCAAGCGCTTCCAACCACTGGCGGGTCTTCTCGGAGCGCCGCCTGTCCGCTTCCGCAACCGGCCTGCCGCGTGCGTCGATGACCAGACCCAAAGCCCCCCCCTTAACCGTCAGCTTCCCGGATTTGCCCTTTCCCCAGCCGAAATCCAGGCCATTGCCAGGTTTCACGAGGAGCTCGGCGGTCTCGCCGAGTGGTAGAGGAACGGCCAGTATCTCGTCAAAGCCAATCTGCAATTTTTCCACCTGCCCCCGGTGGGTCATCTCAATGGAGGCGGCCCGAGAGCCGGCACGCCCCTGGCCGGAACAGGAGATACAGGTGCCCAGGCGCAGCAGGACATCGCCGACCAGCACCTCGGCGGCTGCGGTGGAACAGACGCGGCCGACCATACCCAGATGTGCGAGCATGGCATCGCGATCGATCGCCAGCTCGAATGCGCCCGCTGGCTCCAACGCGTCCAGGAGCGTCAGGGCCATCCGACCGAGACTGTTCTGATTGGCTATTGTGCTGCCGCCTCCAACCGCAACGCCAAGACCTTCTTTCTCCCGGATCGAGAAGAGATAAGGCTCATCCCTCAACTCGGCGCGCAGGCGGTGAACGCTCTCGACACCTAGCGCGCGCTCGAACAGCATCTCTTCGGCGGTTTCGGGCGTTGTCCAGGGCCGCGCCCACTTATTGAGAACGGCGGTCGCGAGCTCTTCGGGGGTCGGGTCCATTGGCAGCCAGCGCTTTAGGGAGATGTTCTCGGCCAGGGGCTGACCTTCGGCCTTCCCATCTCCATTCAGCAGGACGGCGGCGTTACGGCCAACGCCGTATCTCGCGGTCAGGGCTATCTGCTCTCCGTCTTTAGTGATCTTGAACAGCCCGACGGAAGAAGCGCCGATATCGACCGCCAGTACCTCAACCTTATGATATCCCGCCAGAAACCGCAGGGAGTCCCCGAGCGCGAAAGAGGAGTGCTCGGCAGGAGCCTTTTGCCAGGCGGCGACGACGTTATAGCCGGGGACCCTGCCGAGGACGAACTGCCGCCACAGATCGACCAGCGCGTGATCGAGCGCTCGGAACGCCTCATCGCCCGCCGCCTCGCGCGGGGACAAGGCGGCGAAGTCCAGCACCTCACCGATCTCTCGCGCCAGCGACGTCCCGACCTCGGCCTCGCCGACGAAACGCACCGGCAGTCTTTCGTGACTCTCAGACGTGATCGCGTCGGCAGCATCCTGGCCCAATTTCACCAGCGCATTCGCCGCGGCCTTGCCGCCAGACTGGCCGAAGAGGAAAACGGCGTGAGGCTGGAAGCTCCGCAGCCCTTTTGCTATCGTCCCCGCCCGCGCTTCGCTTCCCCCGTCAAGCCCGTCGACCGTCATAACCTCCATTTCGCACCCACGCGAAGCGGCGGCACCCTGCAACTGGCGGAAGGATGGCAGACCAATCGAGGGGGTGATGACCAGCAGTCTCAAGCTGCCGCCAACGCTGGCGGCCGTTACGAAGGAATCCACCCCGCTTCCGTCGGTGCGCTCTGGCAGGATCGGGCCGCTCGGGCTCATTATCTTGCGTCCACATATCCGCTCGATCTTCTCGACCGTGCGACGCACCCCGACACTGACGTCCTCGATCGGCCAGAATTGCGTCGTCAGCGTGTCGGCGCGCGCGACAAAGCGATGCTGCCCCTCGACCAGGTCGAAGAGCGCCGCGCTCGTTTTGCACGAGCCGATATCGACGGCGAGAATCGAGCTAACATCGCTTCGTGACGTCAAATCGCCACCTCTCATCTAACCATGCGTGAGATCAAGTCTAACCCCTGCTGCAGGGCCAGGAGTCCCGCTTCGCCGATGACGCGCATCGCGTCAGGAGCCACGAAGGTCACGTAATAGACGACGGCCGTCACCAGGGCCACCGCGCCCACGCCGACCAGAACAGGGATACGGACCGTGGGCCATCGCCTCGCATCTACGACGGTCTTCGTGGCAGAAGACCCTCGCTCTTTCTTTCCAGAGACCCCTCGACCCTTCTTGCCGGCGGACCCGCGATCGGGCGGCTCGCCTGCCGAAAGGGGACGCCAGGGCTGCGCCAGAACTGAATCAAAGGCCGCCGCGTCGCCGTGCGATGGCGCTGTCGTTTGCGAAAAGATGCCCCGTGGAGGGGACACCAGCGAAGAGGCAAGAGCGATGCTGGCGCCCATCCGCTCGCCGACCTTCGCGGCGCCTTTGGGCGCGTCCACGCCCGCCCGGCCATTAGCCTGCCCAACCAGAAAAGCGTCGTTGCCGATGACATCGTCGTCCTCGATTTCTTCGAGCCAGGGTGGGGGAAAGTCAGGCCGAGCCGTCGTCACCTCCGGGTGGATCTCGGCTTCATCGAGGGTTGACGGTTGAGGGTTGAGGGTTAAGGGTTGAGGGTGGATCTCGATCAATAAGCCCTCGGATTGATCGTCCTCGAACCGAAGATCGTCGGCCCGCGCCTCCTCGATCCGATCATCGTCGGTGCGATCGTCCTCGATCCGTGCATCCCTCGCGATAGACGCCACGTTAGCAGGGCTTAGCACTGGCATTTCCACCGCACGGCTGAGCTCGTCGTCGACGTGTTCCGAGATACCTTCGCCTTCCGTAGCCACATCAGCTACCGCCATTTGGGCTGCGCCAGGCCCTAAGATCTGCTCTTCGCCAGGCGCTACCTCGTCCGCAGCGTCGGCTTCGCCGAGGGCAGGCTCCAGATCGAGGATGCCCAGGCTTGTCGCTTGATGCTGTGGAGCGTCGAGCACGACCGTTGGCGCGGCCCACGTGTTCGGCACGTCTGACTCGAGCGGCTCCTCGTCGTCTACCAGGTCCACTGGCAAAGGCTCGACTGGATTCGCGTCACTCTCGGGAGCAGAGATGAGCTGCAGCGCGCAGTTGTTGCAGAATCGCGCGGTCGAAAGATTCGGGAAACCACAAGACGGACAGGGCAGCAGCGTGCCCAGGCGCTGGCCGCATTCGTTGCAAAAACGACTGCCGTCCCGGTTGCCGGTGCCGCAGTTAGAACAATAAATCACCGAGCATCACCCCTCGTATCCGCCAACATCGCGACGCAGTATAGCATAGGCACGAGGGCTTTTCTATAGCCCACTTTTGCCATCCGATGGGGGGAGTTTGGGGAATTTGGTTGAGACGGGAGAGGGGGACCGGGTAAACGGGTGGGGGAAACGATCACGGTTCTCCAGGATGGCATCACGGTTTTCCAGGATACAAGAATCACGGTTTTCCAGGATGACATCTTGCCCGAGATATGCTAGCATGCGCGACTAAGAAACGCCAGTTAGAGCGGCTGGCTGGGTCTAACGGCTGAACAAACCCCCGGGGCTGATTCACGTTGTCGGGAGCCGTCATCGCCATCAG
>JACPRP010000105.1 GCA_016189905.1 Chloroflexota bacterium
CCAGGGTGAGATGGGCCAGAGAAGATACACGCCTTATGGGTCAGACAGGTCCGTAGCTGGGGCTAACGACATAGGCGACGAGGAGCGCTTCACGAGCCAGCGGAGGATAGATTCGGGTGGTGGAAATGTGCTGCACGAGCTGTATCACTATGGGGCGCGCTGGTATCTGCCGGGGGTGGGCATCTTCACGCAGCCGGATACGATTGTGCCGGATTATAAGAATCCGCACGCGCTGAATCGGTTCGCTTACGGATATAACAATCCTGTCAAGTATGTAGATCCGAGTGGCCACGATCCCTTAGATTCTGCTTGGCGAGAGGCCTTCCGCCAGGCACATCGTAGGGACCCGGAGGCTCTGGACGAGCAGATCAGGCTGTTTTCCCTGGCGTATATGGATGAATGGTTTGGTCAGGACCTTGGGAACAAGTTTTACAACCCCGATGGTACGGCCAATAAAGCGGCAGTTGAGGCTTGGTTCTACAAGCCCTCAACCAGTCGTTCATGGGACACGATGGGCAGCGCGCTTGGCAGATTAAGTCAATTCTACAAAGCAAACGAGGAGGGGATGTTCGTCCGTGACATAGGTTTCCTGTATGCTGGGATGGCTGGGCGCGGGCAAGACACTGGGCTATGGCCATACTGGAGCACGGGAGGGCATTCTGGTAACGTCCAGGTATACATACAGGCAGGGTCAGTTAACCCCGCATACATTAACACGACCACCAATCGAAGTAACGATGAAGATGCCAACGTTCACCATTGGGCCTGGGCGCTAAACTTGGGTTATAATTTGCCACTGCCTGCGGCACAGTTCATCAACGGTGAGCACGAGTGGCAGCAGGGATCTGGCCCGTTTTGGAACAGGCAGTCGGACAGATCGGATCTGGAGATGGGAGGACGCGGCATCCAGATGGGACACGCTTTGTCCACTGATCAAGCAGGGTACGCCCAGCTCCCTGCACTACTCCGGCAATGGCTCGGGGTTGGAGGTGGGTGATGTCAAGAAAGATGTACTGGGCAATCGGTGGCCTGCTTCTCACCGTCGTGGTGTCGGTGGCCTACTTAGCGCTTGATAGCGTTAGGGGCATCGAAAAGGAACGGTCAATCGCTGTTTCAGGGAGCGTCATAAGCCGGTTAGAGACGGGAATGGCCAGGGAGCAGGCGGAACAGGCCATAGGTGCAGATAGCAAGAAACGGTATAGATGCGGGCTTATAGATGTGCATCTCATAGGGAGTTCGGATCCAAGCCGTGCTGCAATCCTATTTCTACGATACGGCGAAGAAGGCGATGGCACGCCGGTGTTGGAGAGAATTGCCGGCCTGGATCAGGACCAATTGTTCGAATTCGAGTACTGTTCGGGAAGTTCCCCTTAATGGGATCCTTGGTGGGGTGGACCGCTCGCCAAAGGGTAGTACTCTGCTCTCTGCAAGGAGCAATCCCGCTTCCTGAAGGCGTGCCATATGATATCGCCTTTCGCACCTTAACAACTTCAATCGCAAAGGTTGGGTGAGGTCCCGTTGCCAGCCCATAGGCCATGGGCGTGTGGCAACAGCCGCTCGCCAAACTGAAATAGGCGACGGCACGTAATGGGCTACGCAAATCGATTACCAACCCCGCGCACGGACCCTGTCTGTATGTTGGCTAGGGGCTAACTGGTGCCCAATCGTGATGCCGGTAATTTAGGTCTCTTCGTACCCCACGGGATATCCGTCAGCTCCTGGCCTATTCCCAGTCGGTCAAGCTGCTGGCGCGTGAAGCCGGCGGCACTCTGCCCATCCGGCAGGTTCCGGACGCCCACTTTGTAGGCGAGGGCGAACAAAGAGCAAGCTACCTTCTGCGGATGGGCATGGCGGTCTACCGTCTCCTTGGTCAAAACGTGCCATACCACTACCAGCAGTTTGCGGGCGATGGCGACGATGGCTTTCTTGCGACCGAGTCGAACCTGCAGACGTTCCAATTCACCCTTCCAGAATGGGTGGGTGCGGGCGGCGGACTGCGCCGCCTCGACCATCACGTAGCGCAGGTCTCGACGGCCTGCCTTGGTGATCCGGCCGGTTTTGTGCGTTTCTCCGCTGTCGTGGACACGCGTTCCGAGCCCCGCATACCCAACCAGTTCGCTGGCGCTGGCAAAACGTGAGATGGGGCCAATGGCCGCCAGAATGGTCGTAGCAATGACCAGTCCGATTCCCGGTAGCTGGATCAGCAACGGTAGACGCGGGTCTGGTGCCGTTGCAGCAGCCAGAGACGCATCCACTTTCACGATCTGCTGCTCGATGAACTCCAGCGTTTCCAGATGGCCCTGGATGCGCGTCCGCTCCAAACTGAAGTTTTGATATAAGGGGAGCAATTGGCAGATATCTTGCTTGTTGTTTGAAAGCCGTTGTGTGGTGTATACAAGGGGCATATCGACTGGGCGGGGTGGTGATGAGGCAACAGACATCAGAGGAAGTCAGGCGGAACTGTGTTGGGAGGCTGGTCTGGCAGACCGCAGGGCGCGACGATGACAGCGTGGCCAAGGCTATTCACCAAGGAGAGGAAGTGGATGCTGTCTACAATCTCGACGAGGTAGGCCTTCTGGACGAGTTCTTCCACTTCCTGCAGC
>JACPRP010000107.1 GCA_016189905.1 Chloroflexota bacterium
ACTTGTACGTGTCCGGCAGGGCAGGAGTGTGCGACGCTTGAGTCCATTGGGCGGCGCAAAGATCGCAACGACGAGAGCCAGGAGTGGCTGGGTTTCAAGTTTGCCCCGGAGGTGTGCGCCGTGTGTCCGATGCGACCGCAGTGCGTCATGGCTTGTCCGGGCAAGGGACAGAAGGTGTGACTTCATCCCCTGGAGGCGTTGCTGCTAGAGGCGCGAGCGTTCCAACGTAGCGAGGCGTTTAGCCCATACAAAGAACTGAGGCAGGCGGCAGAGCATCGCATAGCCCGACTGGTGCAGTTGGGAATGCGGCAGGCGCGTTACTTTGGGCGCGCCAAGACGCTCTTTCAATTGCTTATGGCGGCCACGGTGGCGAATCTGACACTGGTGGCAACCAAAGTGGGCTTGATGCGAGGAGGCAGTAAGCGCAATCATCTTTTTGCGCGAATTCTTGGCGCCGAAATGGCTTTCATTACTATCTTCGTCCTGTCTATAGCTCACGTCTTCGGCCTAATACTTGAGAACCCCGCCCGGAGAGCCAGTCTCCGTCCGGGCTTCTAGAACTACTGAATCAGATTATGCTGCGCTTGGCAGTCCGTCTCGACACTGCCGGTGTCCCTGTCTGTGAATGACCTAACCCACTACCTGCCAGTCTGCCAGTCTGCCAGCTCATTCGCTTGACATAGACCTTAATGTGGACTATAATCAGGCGGCCTGGAAGGTGGTGTTTCGCCACAGCGGCAATGCTATTTTTCGCTGTTTGTTTCAGGCGAGGCTAGAACCGGATGAATTGAATGCCGAAGCTACCATTGGTGGCGCGGGGATACCGTTCAGGGTGGGGTGAATTCTCCTCGGGGAGATAGGGCGGCCCCTTTCAGTCCGAACCCGTCAGCTTACCTCGCAGGCTTTTTAGAGGGGTTTCTTCAGGCGCGGAGCGCGCCTGGGAGCCCCTTTTTGTTTTGTTCCTCTGGCACACGGCCTCGGGCGAGGTTTTCGGAAACAGCCCGCGACCGTACACCACAAGATGTTCGGTTAAGGCTGGCTGAACCTTTCGGGACACGCTCTGGAATCTATGGTTAGGGGGAATCTTAGTGAATGTAGAACCCAATGTAGAACCTTACGTACCACTGGCGCCTGTAGCGCTCTATGCTCTGGGAGCACTGATGGCGCTGGTCGAGCGAAGGGCGCCGGCTCGAATGCCGCATCTGACGGCGCTCGTCGCCAGCGTGATTGGCTTGACCATCGCCATCCGTGCTCTCCTGGCAGGGACAATCTACCAACTCGCCGCGTTCTCTGTCACCCCGTTCGCGAGCATCAGTTTTCGTCTGGACCCTCTCTCCGCCTTTTTCCTCCTGGTGATCTCGCTCATCGCGGTCGCAGCGTCGCTCTACGCGATCGGCTATCTTGGCTCTGAGCCAGGCTCCATAGCCGGCCTGGCGGCTGCCTACAACGGATTTCTGGCCGCGATGGTGCTGGTCGTGCTCGCCGACAGTGTGTTCGCCTTCCTGTTCGCCTGGGAGGCAATGTCGCTGGTCTCATTTTTCCTTGTCATTCACAAGAATGGCGAGAGCGGGGTCAGGCGAGCCGGCTACGTCTATCTGGTGATGACGCACGCCAGCTCGGCATTCCTCCTGGCCGGCTTTCTCTTGCTGTTTGCCGAAGCGGGGAGTCTGGACTTTGCCGCGATACGCACGCACGCAGCAAACCTCGCTCCATTGAGCCGTGACCTGGTGTTTCTGGCGGCGCTCGTCGCGTTTGGAACCAAGGCCGGCGTGATCCCATTGCACGTGTGGCTCCCGCGTGCCCATCCGGCGGCGCCTAGCCACGTTTCGGCGCTAATGAGCGGAGTGATGATCAAGACGGCCATCTACGGCTTGCTGCGCATCGGCTGGGATCTTGCCGGGCCGGGACCAGGCTGGTGGGGCGGGCTCATCCTGGCATTGGGCGCCATCTCGGCCGTCCTTGGGGTCCTCTACGCGTTGATGGAGCACGATCTCAAACGGCTGCTGGCCTTCCACAGCGTCGAGAACATCGGGATTATTCTGATGGGCCTGGGAACCGCGTTCCTGCTGGCATCGTTTGGACAACCCGCGCACGCGGCGCTGGCGCTCGTGGCCTCGCTCTATCACGTGCTGAACCACGCCGTGTTCAAAGCCCTGCTTTTCCTCGGCGCTGGCGCGGTGCAGCACGCCACCCACACTCGCGATCTGGAATCGCTGGGCGGCCTGGCGCGGCGAATGCCATGGACATCGGCGATGTTCCTGATCGGCGCGGCGGCCATCTCGGCGCTGCCACCGCTCAATGGCTTTGTGAGCGAGTGGCTCACTTTCCAATCCTTGCTGGCACTTGGCTCCACGGCACCGACACCATTCTTGTCGATTGGATCCGCTGTGGCCGCGGGGATGCTCGCATTAACCGGCGGGCTGGCCGCGTTCTGCTTCGTCAAAGCGTTTGGCATCACCTTCCTGGGAATGCCCCGAAGCACTGCTGCGGGTGAGGCTCATGAAGTCGGATGGCCTATGCTGGTTGGCATGGGCCTGCTGGCGTTGCTCTGCTTTGGCCTCGGGCTCCTTCCCACTGTCGTCCTGCGCCTCCTGGCCTCGGTGACGAACTCGCTGGCCGGTGCCATTACCCAGCCATCGCTGGGCCTCATGCCGCTAACGGCCCCCGACCGCGCAGGGTCCCTCGCCCCCTTGACGATCATCGTGCTCCTAGCGGCGTTAGGATGCCTGGCGCTGCTGATTGGACGATCGATCGGGGGCTCCGCTTGCAGCCGTGTGGCAGCGCCGTGGGTTTGTGGCAACGAGATCGAGCCGGCGATGCAGTATAGCGCTACTGCGCTGGCAAAACCGGTGCGCATCATCTTCGGAGGGCTGATTCGTCCCTATCGAGAGATCGAGCGCAAGCACAAATCCGGGATCGCATACTTCGTCTCAGAAGTCCACTACGAGCCCGGTGTTCATCCTGTTTACGAGCACTACCTGTACAACCCCGCGGTCCGGGCGCTGCTGAAACTCGCGGGGCGGATTCGCTCGTTGCAGACTGGCAGCCTGAGGACGTATCTGTCCTATATGTTCGTGACACTCGTCGTCGTCTTGCTGCTGACGCGATGATGCGCCGACGGACGGAGGGTTGCCTAATACTCTTTCTCGTCGATCTTTTCACCAATGATAGGGCTGAGACCGACGGGTCCTACGGCCGAAGGACGCGTCGGTCTGAAGCAGTCCATCGCTTGAGCCATACGAAACTATGGGAGAGAAAAAGTATAATGCCGCGTCCGGCCGGGGGTTTTCCCGCTGAGCGGGACCTGCGAGGGGATGTCCCCCAGGAATTCCCTTGCCGGAGGCGGGGTGGGGCACCAATGCTGAACAGGTGCCCTGATCATACACTAATCAGTATCTTGAACGTGCGATAAGGAGGCAGTAATGGATATTGTCCTTCTTCTGGCCAACCTTGGTCTGGCGCTGATTGTCGCGCCACTGCTTAATGGAATCATTAAGAAATCCAAGGCAGGCTGGCAGAACCGTCAGGGGCCGGGCATACTCCAACCCTGGTATGACATTCTGAAGTACATCAGCCGAGAGAGCGTGATCTCCGAACATGCCTCGTGGATCTTTCGCTTTGCGCCTTATGTCTACTTTGGCGCGCACCTGGCCGCCGCCGGGCTCGTGCCGATGGTGCTGATAGAATCACCTCTTTCCGGGGTGGGGGACGTTATCGTGCTAGTCGGATTGCTTGCCCTGGCCCGCTTTGCCCTCGCGCTGGCGGCACTGGACACCGCGAGCAACTTCGGCGGAATGGGCACCAGCCGGGAGCTAGCCTTCGCCGCGCTGGTCGAGCCGGCGCTGTTTCTCGCCCTCTTCGCGCTGGCAATTCCGGCAGGCTCCACGGCAATTGGCGCCCTGGTAGGCGACAGTGGCGTAACCGTGGCTCACGTCCTCGCGGCAGGCGCGCTATTCATCGCCGCCATCGCCGAAACTGGCAGAATCCCTGTCGATAATCCTGACACGCACCTGGAATTGACGATGGCTCACGAGGGGATGCTGCTGGAATACTCCGGTCGGCCACTGGCGCTTCTTCTGTGGGGGACGCAGATCAAGCAGCTCGTCATTCTGTCGCTGCTTGCCGCGATCTTTATCCCCTGGGGCGCCGCAGGCGATCGCTCGGCTGCATCATTAATCGTAGGGCTCACTGCCTACATGCTGAAGCTGGGCCTGCTCGGACTGGCTCTCGCGCTAGTCGAAACAACGAACGTTAAGCTGAGAGTCTTCCGTGTCCCAGAGCTTCTAGGCGCCGCAAGCTTGCTCGGACTGTTAGCCATCACGTCAGTGTATTTGGTAGGAGGTTAGGATTATGATTATCGATGTTGAGAGTGCTCGCGGGCTACTGAATGTTGTCTCGCTTCTTCTCCTGTTAACCGCACCCGCGTCAGTGCTCCTCCGTCGTTTGGGCGACTCGATAGTCCTTCTCGCGGGGCAGGGCGCATTGCTCGCCGCCGCCGCCGCGGTTGTCGCATTGGCGACCGGCACCAGTCACGCTTACGTAGCAGTGGCCATCACCGTGGCCATTAAGGTTCTAGCGGTCCCAGGCATATTGCTGCTCGTGCTGCGTGAAGTCACGATCAAGAAAGAAGTGGAAGCGGTCATCTCGCAGCGGCTGGCCTTACTGCTGGCCATCGGACTGGTTCTAGTGGCCTACTACATCGCCGGGCCGCTGGCGCCTCAGGAAGGGTTCGTCACAGGAAATTCGCTGCCCGCTGCCGTTTCGATGTTGCTAATCGGTCTCTTGAACATGCTAACCCGTAAAAAGGCGATCAGCCAGGTCATCGGCATTGTGGCGATGGAGAACGGCCTGTACCTTATGGCTGTCACCGCCACCCAGGGCTTGCCGCTCGCGGTGGAGCTAGGCGTTGGCATCGATCTGGTGGTGGGGGTAATGGTGATGGGCTTTGTCACCCGCGAGATTCACCGCACATTCAACACCATCAATACAGACCGTCTACAAACGCTGCGGGGTTAGATTATGGACTTATTGATTCTGATCACTGCACCGTTGATCACCGGAACGCTCTGTCGCATCGCGCCACGCCAATTGTGGGCCGAGGTGATCAACGCCATCGGCGCCACGACTACGCTAGCCGCCGGGCTGGCACTGGCGTGGCGGGTGTTTGATCACGCGCAAGTCAGCGCGTTCGCCGACCTGCTATACGTCGACTCCCTTGGAGCGCTGCTGGTCGTCGTGATCGTCGTGATGGGCTTTCTGGCCGCTCTCTACTCCATCGGATATCTGAGACACGATGTGGCTCACGAAAAGATACGAACAGACCAGAGGTGTCAGTACTATCTTTACTACCACACCTTCATCTGGACGATGCTGCTTGCGGCAGTCGTCAATAACCTGGGGCTCCTCTGGGTGGCGATCGAGGCAACCACTATCGTGTCGGCATTGCTGGTTGGCTTCTACCGATCGAAGGCCTCGCTCGAGGCCGCCTGGAAGTATCTTATCCTATGCACCGTGGGGATCACGTTCGCGCTTTTCGGCGTTCTGCTCACTTACTATGCGGCAGAGCGCGCGCTGGGA
The DNA here is from genome assembly GCA_016189905.1 of Chloroflexota bacterium. Taxonomy (GTDB): domain Bacteria; phylum Chloroflexota; class UBA6077; order FW602-bin22; family JACPRP01; genus JACPRP01. Next base: position 5,578 of record JACPRP010000107.1, read on the forward strand.
CGGGAGGCGGAGCTGAACTGGACCACGTTAGCCGCTAACGCCAGCCAGCTCGATCCTGGCCTGATGAAGCTTGCCTTCGTGTTCGTGCTCATCGGCTTTGGCACGAAAGCGGGGTTTGCCCCGCTGCATAGCTGGCTGCCCGATGCGCACAGTCAGGCTCCATCGCCCGTGAGCGCGGTTCTCTCGGGGGTTCTGTTGAAGGTCGGGCTCTACGGCGTGCTGCGCTTTCATTTGCTGACGATGGACGCCGTGGGACCGGACTTTTCGTCCAATATGTTGCTAGGCTTCGGCCTTATTTCGGTGTTAATCGCGGTTCCGTTCATACTCGTCCAGCGTGACCTGAAGCGCCTGCTAGCCTATTCCAGTGTCGAGCATATTGGTCTGATCGCCGTTGCGATTGGCCTCGGGGGGCCTATCGGACTGTACGCAGGATTCCTCCACATATTCAATCACGCCCTGGCGAAAGGGTTGCTCTTCTTCGTCGCGGGCGATCTCTCACAGCGCTATGGCACGACGCAGATGTCTCGAATCCGCAGCGCCGTCAGGGTGATGCCCTTCACAGGAACACTGCTTCTTTTGGGAACCTTCGCGATAACGGGGGTTCCCCCCTTCGCCATCTTTGTGACCGAGTTCGGCATCATCGGCGCCGGGTTTGCCCGGGGTAACATCGTCGCGGCGGTCGTGGTCGTTGCCGCGCTCGCTATCGTGTTCGCCGGGGCCTTCGGCCACGCGCTGAATATGGCCTTTGGGCGGCCGCGGATACGCCTTTCGCCAGTGCTGATCGGCCCAATCGGCGCAATAGCCTTATTGGTGCCCGCGGTGCTGATAACGCTCTTTGGAGTATACGTTCCATCGCCCGTAACTCAAGCTATCGAACAGGCGATGGCAATGTTTGATGGGGGAAGGCTGTGATGTTAGTTGCTGAAGCCGCGCGCGACGCCGAGATCGACACTCTCAAAGAGGAAGTCTATCGATCCCTGCTAGCGCCAGAGTCCGCAGAAAATGTGAACCTGAAAGTGACCTTAGGCCGCCTGGCAGAGGCTTGCACGGCGGTGAATCGCCATCTCGGCGCCCCGCTGGCGACAATGGTGGGGCTGGATGATCGCGAACGGACAGGGAAGTATCGGCTGATCTACGTATTCTCCGCTGGTCGCCGCTGGGTAAGTGTTGAAACCGAGATAGATCCCACTAACCCCAGGTTTCCATCGGTGACGCCTGGATTGCCGGCGGCCCACTGGTACGAGCGGGAGGTTCAGGATATGCTGGGGCTGATCCCCGACGGCCATCCTGATCCCCGCCGCCTGGTGCTGCACGACGATTGGCCTGAGGGGGTCTTCCCACTGCGAAAGGATTTCGATCCGAGCGGTCCCGTGCCTCGGGTCGACGGTTATAAACATCGATTTCATCACCTGCACGGCGAGGGCATCGTCGAGATCCCGGTCGGGCCGATCCACGCTGGGGTCATCGAGCCGGGCCACTTTCGCTTCGCCGCGGTCGGCGAAGTGGTGCTGCACCTGGAGGCCCGGCTGTTCTATTCGCATCGTGGCATCGAGAAGCTTGCCGAAGGCAAGCGCTTCGATCACGTCCTCCAGATCGCCGAGAGAATCTGTGGGGCCTGCTCGCTTTCGCACGCGGTGGCTTATAGCCAGGCGATCGAGTCGATCGCGGGGACCGTCATTCCACAACGAGCGGCAATCCTGCGCACTTTCTATCTCGAGCTCGAGCGGCTTTACAATCACATTGGCGATCTAGGGAACATCTGCGCCGGGGTCGGATTCGCCGTCGGTGCCAGCCAGGGCGGCCGTCTCAAGGAAGAAATGATGCGGCTCAACGAGCGGCTCACAGGCAATCGCTTCTTGCGAGGCGTCTGTAGCATTGGTGGGGTGCGGCTCAACCCGAGCACCGAGGTGGTCCGAGACGCCGCGAACACGCTGCACAAAATCGAGGCCGAGTTCCGGAACTTCGTGGACCTGCTGATGGGAACCGAGCCTTTCTTGGATCGTCTAACTGGCACGGGCGTGGTAAGTTATCAGGCCGCCCGCGACCTTGGCGCAGTGGGAGTGGCCGCTCGGGCAAGTGGTGTCGATTGTGATGCGCGGCGCGATCATCCACACGCCGGATACGGTGCGCTGCAGATCGCCGTGCCCGTGCGCACAAGTGGGGACGTCCACGCTCGAGCGCTGGTACGGGTGGATGAATCGCTCATATCGTTTGCGCTGGCCCGCGAACTCCTGTCGTCACTGCCTTCCGGGCCACTGGCGGTCGAAGTCAGGGAGTTGCCTACCTACGAGACGGCCATTGGAGTGACCGAGTCGCCCCGAGGGGAGAACGTCCACTGGGTGCGGACTGGCAAGAACGGCTCGATCGACCGGTATCGCATTCGTTCGGCCTCCTATTGTAACTGGCCAGTGGTCGCGCTGGCGGTACCGGGGAATATGGTCCCTGATTTCCCGTTGATCAACAAGAGCTTCGAGCTCTGCTATTCATGTCTGGATCGCTGAACGTCGGATAAGGAGAGCAAATGCTGAGAATAATACGCACGAGCCTGCGGACTGGACGGGTAACGGAGGCATATCCAGCGGAATCGACCGCGAGATACTACCGGGGACGCCCCAAAATCGACCCGGCGCGCTGCGATTTCACCGCCGCCTGTGCCGCGTCCTGCCCATCTCGCGCCATCACCATCAGCCAGAAAGAAGATGGCGGCCAGCGCTGGCAGATGGACCTCGCCCGCTGCGTTTTCTGCGGGCTATGCGCGGAGGCCTGCCCGAATGGGGCCATCACCGTCACCGGAGAATTCGAGCTGGCCACGCACAGTCGAGATGACCTGATCGTCGGAGTCACCCGCGCTCCGGCCGCGGTTATGTCGCGGACACCGTCTCCTCCACCAGTCGCGGCCGGTGATTCACGAAATGATCGCCCCGACATAAAGGACGGGTGCAATAAGCTAAGCAATCGACTTCGCAGCCTCTTAAAGCGCTCGCTTCATATTCGCCATATGGCTGCCGGCTCGGACAACAGTTGTGACTGGGAGATCGCTCATCTCTTGAACCCTGTTTACGATGTGCAGCGCCTGGGCATAGACTTCGTTGCCTCGCCACGCCATGCCGACCTGCTCCTCGTCACCGGCGCGGTGACGCGCAACCTGGAGATCGCTCTGTACGCAACATATCAGGCGATGCCATCTCCTCGCCTCGTAGTCGCGGTTGGGGACGAGGCGTGTGGTGGCGGAGTTCTTCAGGGAAGCTACGCCGTTGCGGGTGGTGTGGATCGCTGCTTGCCAGTAGATGTATACGTTCCAGGCGACCCACCACGCCCACAGGCAATCATACAGGGGTTACTCATCGCACTCGATCGGCTGGAGCCCAGGGTGCGGCGTGTCGAGATGGTCGGAAGACCAACAGCCCCGGCGCCTCGATGAACTCTACTAGCTTGGCACGTCTGCCTCGGAGTGCTATACTGTTCGAGAACAAGATCAGTCCGACAATAACTTGACAATGTCACATTTGTCAAACACACGCTGCCCTTCACCGCCCCAGCGGGGGACAAGCCGCCCGCACTACGATGTTGCAGGGTTAGGCCACGCTCGATTCTGGCAATGTGACATTGTTAAGATAATCCCGTGAATCGCGCAGGTGTGCAAATGGAGCTAACTGATATCATCGAGGTAAACGAACTTTTCTCCCCAATGTACGGCTACGTGGCCGGCCAGGTGCTGGCCGCCTACGGACGAGACGATGGAACTGCTCTGGAACTGGGGCCATTCGCCAGTGGAGTGGCTATCGAGCTGGCGAGGCGGTGCGACCGTCTGCGCCTGACGGTGGGCGACGATTTCCCCGGGGTGACGGCGTATTTCGAGCGCAAGGTGAGAGACGCCGGGCTCGCCGAGAGAATCCGCGTGCTTCCTTTGAACAAGCTCGACCTCGACTTTCCCGAGGACAGTTTCGACCTGGTTGTATTCCGAGGTGGGCTGTTCTTCTGGGACGAAAGCCAGCGCATCGTGGAGGAGGCTTATCGGGTTCTCAAGAGCGGCGGCCTGGCGATGGTGGGGGGCGGCTTCGGCGCCGAGGCCCCGGATGAGCTGATCGATTCCATCGCCACCCAGTCACGCGACCTCAACCGAAAGCTGGGCAAGAGGGTGCTAACCGAGACCGAGCTCAAAGAAATCCTTCGCGCAGCCGGCCTGGATGGCCGCAGCGCCATCGACAAGCGCCATGGACTGTGGGCGGTAATGCGCAAGGGATAGGACGGAGCTAGCTTGTGGAGGTCTCTGTTGCCAAGAAATCGAGGAACTCCCGCACGGTCTTCGTGCAGAACTTGTCTTTGTGGAAGAACAGGTAGAAATCACGCTTGAACTGCATGTCGTCGATCAGCAGCCTGGTGATCGTCCCCAGCGCCAGATCCTGGGAGATAGTCTGCTCGGAGACGATCGATACGCCCAGACCCACTTCCACCGCTTTCTTGATGGCCTCGTTGCTGGCGACCTCCATGACGGCGTTGAGCCGGTGCCCCAGACGGCTCAGCTCTCTTTCAACCACGGTTCGCGTGGACGCGCCTCGCTCCCTGATGATAAAGGGCTCTTGCAGAACTTCCGCCAGCGGTACATGCCCACGCCCCGCCCACGGATGACTTGACGAAACGATGAGCGTCAGTTGATCGGTTAGAAAGTGACTAGCCTTGAGGTCCTGGTGGTCCACCTCGCCAGCCACCAGCCCAAAGTCAAGACGGTTGGTCAGCACGCTATTGACGACTTGTTTCGTGTTGCCGATCTCGAGTGTGACGCCGACGTTCGGATGCCGTTCTTTGAACTTACGCAGCAGCAGCGGCAGCACGTATATCCCGATGGTGTTGCTCGCCCCCAGGAGCAGGCGACCGGAACCGGCGTCCCTGAATTCGCTGAGGACACCTTCAGCTTCCTCCGTTAACGCCAACATCTTTCTGGCATAATCCAGCAGCGCCTCGCCCGCTTCCGTGAGATACGTGCGCTTGCCGAGCTGATCGAAGAGCTTGACGCCGAACGACTGCTCTAGCTTGCTGATCGCCGCGCTCACGGCCGGCTGGGTCATATACAACTCGCCCGCTGCCCGAGTGAAGTTACAGTGCTCGGCCACAGTGCTGAAGATCTTCAGTTGGGTCGTCGAGACATCCATAGGGGCAACCCCCGAGCAGGTCCATAATTACCATAAGAAACTTCTATTGGACGCGGCATTTGGCGTATGCTAGACTGAGTGCACCAACGAAGGATCACTCCTACATTCGTCCCACTCGAGTGCAACTGCCTCGGAGCGATGTCGGCTTCTTGGCAGATGTTACCGCAACGAACGCGTCCAGTCAATAACCGATATAGGGATCAGTCTGCCTTGCTCGGGTTTGATACACCGAAAAAGGGGCGCAGATAGCCTTGCTCTCCTTGCGGGGATATCTATCACTGTGCCTCGTGGGCGCAACCGGCGCGCCGACACTTTCGGAGAGAGAAAGGAGAAAACGATGCCACAGGTGGTCGTCAACGGACAGAACTGCAAGGCCTGCTACTACTGTAAAGAGCTTTGTCCCGAGAATGTTTTCGCGATCTCACAGGAGATAAATGGGGGTGGCTACTTCCCCGCGGTCGTGTCCAACGGCGACGCCTGCAATTCGTGTATGATCTGTTACTTCATCTGTCCGGACTTTGCGATAGGGGTGGAAAAATAATGACTGCTTCGGCGCCGGAAAAAGAGGCCAAAGTTAGGGAAGGGAGGGTCTTCTTTCAACAGGGAAACTTCGCCATCGTGGAAGGCGCTATAGCGGCAGGCTGCCGCTTTATGGCTGGATACCCGATAACGCCGGCCACGGAGATCGCGGAGATGATGAGCCGGCGCCTGCCAGAGGTCGGCGGCTATTACGTGCAGTTTGAAGACGAGCTCGGCAGCATCCACGCCGTGTGTGGTGCCAGCCTCGCGGGGGCAAAGGCGATGACGGCGACGTCAGGGCCGGGCTTCAGCCTGTTCCACGACGGGTACTCCTACGCGATCAAGAACGAAATACCTCTCGTCGTGGTCGACTCGCAGCGGGTCGGCCCCGCCAACGGCATCTCCGCGCACATCGGTTGTGGCGAGTTCTACTCGGCGAGGTACGTCACCCACGGTGGCAACTACGAGACTATAGTACTCGCCCCGAACTCAGTCCAGGAAGCATTCTACCTGACAATCGACGCCTTCAACCTGGCCGAGATCTTCAGAACGCCAGTGACACTGCTCACCGACAAGGTGATCTCCGATATGCGGGAAACGCTGGTTATCCCGCCCATCGAGAACATCCGCTGTGTGAATCGGATAAGCCCGCCGCGAGACCAGGCGTTCATCAACTTTCCACTGGGCACGAGCCAGATCAACTACCCAATGCAGGTTGTGGGCGAGCATTGCGGGGGTCTGGGGGTATGTGTGGCTCCGTACACGCATACGCCGATGGGCTACGCCAAAGAGGATTTCGAAACACAGGAGGCGATGTCGTATCGCCTGATCAACAAGATCCGCGACCATCGAGACCTGATCCTCCGCTACGAGAAGATCGTGGACGGCGACGAAGACCTGATACTCGTCTCTTACGGGGCGGTGTCGCGGTCGGCAAAGACCGCTATGGCGCAGGCGAGGCAGCAGGGTATGAAAATCGGCTTCATCCGTCTTATTTCCCTCTGGCCTTTCCCTGAAGAGCTTTTCACGTGGGACACGCGTTACCTGGTGTGCGAGATGGTCTACGAGGGGCAACTGGTGCGGGAGGTCGAGCGTGCCGCGCCGGACCGTCGCAAGGTGCACTTCCTCGGGAAAAGCGTGGAGTTGTTCAGGCCGAGCGAGATCGTCGCCAGGATAAAGGAGGTGTTTGGTCAGTGAGAATCACCGAAATGGCGCTATCTGAAACCTACGTGGGCAATCCGCTGGTGGAGAAGTATCTGCGAACGAAAAACGTCCCGACGAAAACGTGCACAGGTTGCGGCATCGGCATCATCGAGAACTTCGTTTTGAACGCAATGCTTGAACTGGACCTGACGCACGAGGACGTGGTCTTCGCCATGGGTGTCGGCTGCACATCGCGGCAGGTCTTTGCGACGTTCAAGGGAGACAACGTCGATGCGTTGCACGGGCGCGCCATCCCTGTGGTAACGGCGATGAAACTGGTCAAGCCACACCTGAAGTTCGTGGTTTTCACCGGTGACGGCGACCTCGCCGCCATCGGCAACAATCACTTCGTCCACGCCGCGCGGCGCAACGTGGACATGACGGTCATAATGATGAATAACATGAACTACGCCTCAACTTCAGGTCAGCACGCGCCGACGACGCCGATGGGAATGGTACTGCAGACAACCCCTTATGGCAACGACGAGCCAATGTATGACGTTTGCGGCGTCGCGGTCGCCGCCGGCGGCACCTTCGTGGCACGCCACACGGTGTTGCAGTCACGACCCACGATCAACTCGATCAAGAAAGCCATCCAGAACGTGGGCTTCTCGTTCATCGAGATACTGATGCCGTGTCCTACATATCTCGGCCGCTACGCATTGAAGTCGAGCGACGCGGTGGCCTGCCTCCTGTGGATCAAAGAGCTGGCCAGGACGGGCGAGTATAAGACCGGCGTTTTACACGAGGCGACGCGGGCCGAGTTTTCGGACCTGAAACGGCAGACGATAGAGAAGGCGCAGGCCGGGCGCAGCGCGGAAGGTCCGGCCGTCATTATGTCGTAGACGATGGTCAACTCAAGCTAAAAGAGAGGGGTTCGTCAGTGAACGATAGATTGGAGATTCTGCTCGCCGGCTTTGGCGGTCAGGGGGTCGTCTCGATGGGCATCGTTCTTGGGCGCGCGGCAACCCTCGACGGCTACGCGGCGTGCCAGACGCAGAGCTACGGCACGGAGTCGCGAGGCGGCTCTTGCAAAGCCAACGTGGTGCTCGAGTGCGGTGATACGATCGGTAGCCCGGTGATCGAGGATCCGGACTACTTCCTGGCGTTTTCGCAGGCAGCTTACAACACTTATGCCGACTCGGTGCTACGGGGCGTCACGTTTTACGATCCGGCTCTCGTGCAGCACGTGAAGAATACCGAGGGAGCGATTGCCGTGCCGGCGACGATGCTGGCCAAAGAGCACCTGGGCAAAACCCTCGCGGCGAACGCGGTGATGCTTGGCGCCATCACGCGAGTGATCGAGGAGCGGGCGATTGGCGGCTTTGCGCTCAATCCTGAAACGGTGCGGCAATCGCTGGCGCACGTCTTCTCGCCGAAGTTCAAAGAGGTCAACCTAGCGGCCTTCAAGATAGGCTACGAGCATATGACTGAGTCGGCGAGGTAGGGGCTAATGCGACTATACGAGTTCCAGGCCAAGCAGATATTCGCGGCGAACGGCATTCCAGTCCCTGAAGGGGCGATCGCGTCAAGCCCTGACGAGGCCACGGCCGCTGCCAGCAAGATAGGTAAGTCCGTAGCCCTTAAGGCGCAGGTCCTGGCAGGCTCACGCGGCAAGGCCGGTGGAGTGCGGTTTGCCGACACTCCGGCCACCGCCTTCGATATCAGCCAGGCGATGTTCGGCACGAGCATCGACGGGCTCGGAGTGCGGCAACTGCTCGTAGAGGAGAAGCTGGCGATCAGCAGGGAGCTATATCTCGGTTTCGCGATGGATAGGTCGAGGCAGTGTCCTGTGGCCATATTCTGTCCAACAGGTGGAATGGAGATCGAAGAGATAGCCCGAACGGCGCCGGATCAAGTGGTGGTATGTCCCATCGATTCGTCAAACGGCTTCTACGCGTACCACGCCATAGGCATGCTGGCGAGGGGAGGGCTGCGCCAGAAGCAATTGACCACGGTGGCCGGCCTTGCGGCAAAGCTTTACAGGGTCTACCGGGATCTCGATGCCGAGTTGGTCGAAATCAACCCGCTCGCGGTCTGCGAATCCAGCGAGATAGTAGCGGCCGACGGACGCATAGCTATCGACGACAACGCGCTGTCCCGGCAGAAGGACTTGCCAAAGAACGTGATGCCAGGCACGCCCCTGGAGACCGAGGCGCAGGAGGCCGGGCTCACCTACGTGGAGCTGGACGGCGATATCTGCGTGCTGGCCAACGGGGCAGGGCTGACGCTGGCCACAATGGATCTCATTTCGGCCTGCGGCGGCCGGCCGGCGAACTTCATCGAGGTGGGTGGCGGAGCGTACGTGAAGGCGAGGCGGGCGCTGCAGATCGCGCTGGCTCACGAAGGGCTCAAAGCGTTGTTCGTCAACGTCTTCGGCGCCTTCGCACGAACCGACGTGATCGCCGACGGCTTCACGACGGCGCTGGCCGAATTGAAGCCGTCCTTGCCGATCGTAGTCTGCATACGCGGCACCGAGGAAGAGGCAGCGCGGGAACTGGTGCGCCAGCGGCTGGGTATAATCTCGCACACTGAAATGGAAGAAGCCGCGCGCGAGGTCGTCGCCAGGGCGTATGCGAGCTAGTGGGAATTCGGGTGGTGTACGCGCGATTGCGGAAATTCTTTGGGAGGTGTACCAGGGCGTCAACGGATGCGAAAACGGATAAACGGATGCCGTCGAACGCGCATAACACCAGGGCAATTCGTTTCCTTTCACGTCGTCGCTATGGTAGGGGCGACCGGCCGGTCGCCCTCATTCTGGGGACGCCAATCATTCTAGTTCTTGGACGTAAACTATGTTTGCTCGAAAAAACGATCGGGTGCTCGTCCAGGGGGTAACAGGCAAAGAGGGGATGTACTGGCTGGAGCGGATGCTCCAATACGGCACCAACGTGGTGGCCGGGGTTACTCCCGGCAAGGGAGGCGATACCGCGCTCGGAGTGCCCGTTTACGACACTGTTCAGGCGGCGGTGGAGCGCGGCGGCGTGGACGTGTCTGTCCAATTCGTGCCGCCGCTACTGGCCAAAGAGGCGACCTTCGAGGCGATCGAGGCGGGAATCAAGCGCATCATCGTGCTGGCCGACGGCGTGCCGGTGCACGACAGTATGCTGATGCTGGCCAAGGCCAGGCACCAGGGAGCGCACATCCTGGGGCCGAATTGTCCTGGTGTCGTCGTCCCCGGGGAAACTATGGTCGGCATTCTCCCATGCTGGCTGCCGCACGTCTTCAAGCCCGGCACCGTCGGGGTGGTGTCGCGGAGCGGCAGCCTGGGCACGGCGATATGCTATCAGGTGGTCAAGGCAGGATTCGGCCAGAGCGAGGTGATCGGCATCGGCGGCGACCCTGTGGTTGGCACCACAACGCTCGACGCGCTACGGTTTTACGCGCGAGACGAGAAGACGAGAGCCGTAGTGATGGTGGGAGAGCTTGGGGGCACAATGGAGGAGGACGCGGCGGCCTTCGTGCCAGAGCTCGGTAAGCCGGTGATAGCTCTAATCGCCGGAAGGATGGCACCGCAAGGCAAGCGCATGGGGCACGCCGGCGCGATCATCCAGGGCGATCGCGGCTCAGCAAGAAGCAAGATCGAGCTACTCGAAGCCAGCGGAGCAGCAGTGGCGAGAACGCCGGATGAAGTGGGTGTTTTGTTGCGGCGGGCGATGGTGGGGTAACATAGCTGTAGAGTTCATCTCCTGAGTGTTCACTCTAAGAACGGAGGTAGCACATGGGAAGGCAGATGGCCAGACAGACATCGGTGGCCGGAATTGTAGTTATGAGCCTAGAAGCCCGGACGGAAACCGGCTCTCTGAGCGGGATTGTCAAGCGTCAGGCCTGGATTGTAGCCTGCGGACAGGGTGAAGATGGTGATGAAGGCCAATAGGGCGCCAAGAATTCGAGCAAAAAGATGATTGCGCTTGCT
>JACPRP010000106.1 GCA_016189905.1 Chloroflexota bacterium
GTGTAGAGGTCGGCCCGTACTTGGTGTTGCGAGCCCGATGAGTAGTCGGACCCTGGGTGCCTCCAGGCACCACCTATTGTTGCTCCCGAAAGGGAAGCACGCAAGGTAGATTCTGTTTATCGCCTGGCATCCCTCTCGGTCGTCTCAGAAGGAGTAGGAAATCATGTAGGATAACAACCGTCCAAGCGGAGGACGTTATTTTCAAGGTAGGCACGGAGATTCTTATGGCTCCACGAATCGGGTGGGATCGGCGAGGAACTCGGAGCGGCAGCCCTGGGCGCAGAAGTAGTAAGTCTGGCCCTCGTATTCCGCCGAAAAGGCGCTATCGCGGTCCACCGACATTCGGCAAACCGCATCCTCTGCCCGCGAAGTTATCGCCTTGAACTCACCATCTTCCAGCCAGAGAACTCGGTCAGCGATGTCCTTGATGCGCTGGTCGTGGCTGACGATGATCACGCTCCTGCCCTGGTCACGCGCGATCTCGCGCAGCAAGCGCATCACCTCGTGGCCGATGTGGCTATCGAGATTGGCCGTTGGCTCGTCGGCCAGGATGATCGTGGGATCGTTGGCCAGCGCCCGCGCGATGGCCACCCGCTGCTTCTCCCCGCCAGAGAGCTGCGCGGGGCGGAAGTCCATTCGATCTCCCAAATCGAGCCCGCGCAAGAGGGACTCTGCCCGTTCGCGCGCCGGCCTGCCTTTGATCCCCGCGAGGTTGAGCACTACCTCGACGTTCTCTTTGACGGTCAGCGCCGAGAGCAGGTTGAAATCCTGGAAGATAAAGCCGAAGTTCTTCAGCCGAATCTCGGGAAGCTTGCTCTCTGGCAGCGAGGAGATCACCTGCCCCGCGACTAAGATCCTGCCGTCGCTCGGGCGCAGTAAGGCGCCGAGGATCGATAGGAGGGTCGTCTTGCCGCTGCCTGATGGGCCCATAATGAGCACGATCTCGCCTTTTCGGATCTCCAGGTTCACACCCCGCACGGCCACAACCTGGGTGCGTCCCTGGCCGAAATGCTTGACGACACTCTCGGCCAACAGCATCACGTTATCAATCGTTTTCATGATTTCCCTCCCTGGCCTCAGTTTGCTAACGTCGAAACACTGACACGGGATCCAGCCGGGCGATCTGAGTTATGGGAACGCTGGCGGCCAAGATGGCGATGGCCCCTGCGCCCAGGATCACCCTGGCCACGGATTCCAGCTCGACTCTGATCGGCACGTCCGGTATGAGCCAGGCGAAGAGCGCAGAGAGGGCGAGGGCCAGGATAATTGAGGCAGCCGCTCCGATGGCCACGGACCATAGAGCCTGCTCGAAGACGACGCGGTACAACCAGACGTTGCTGGCGCCAAGGGCCTTCAGCATTCCGTACTCCTGCAGCTTAGCCAGCGTGGCAGTGTACACCGTCAATCCGACCGCCGCCAGGCCGATAAGAAACCCGATGGCGCTCATAATCACCATTATTTCGGCACTCATATCGCGAACTACTCGCCCCTCTTCTGAAGCAAACTCTTCCCGGGTCAAAGCCCCAACGTCTTTGACGACGGCATTGATTCGCCGGGCGCCTTCTTCGGCGGAGACCCCTCGTGATAGCCAGACCAGCAGGTAGCTGGCCGTATCGGGTTGGCCGCGCAGGGCGGTGAAATCGTCCAGACGTATGAAGGCCAACGAATTGACAAAGCTCGAGGTTTCCGCGGAGAGACCGCGCACACGAAACGGCGCGCCAAGGATTAGCACCTCGTCGCCGAGTCCGACGCCCAGCTTGCCCGCGGTGACGCCGTCGATCACCGCTTCGCCTCGCCCCAGGTTTGCCGATCCCTCCGCTATACGCCACGGCCCGGCTTTGCTCTGCTTTGGATCGAAGCCGATGACGTAAGCAATCGATCGAACGTCGCCAACGGTCACCGCGTTGGAGGCGTAGAGCATAGGCTCCACCCACGCCATACCATCCACCTTGCGAATCTCTTCGACTTTGGACATAGGAAGAGCTGAAGCCGACATATGCATCGTCCGCACGCCCGGCTGAGCAACGTACACTTCAGCTCCGGTATTTCTAATGTAAGCGGTCAACTGGAATAGGGAACCGGCCACCAGCCCATCAAGGGCAAGTATCAGGAGCAGGGCGAAGGCGACCCCGCCCATACTGATCAGTAGACGAGGTCTCTCCCGAAACAGGTTGCGTCGCGCTACCGAAACCATTTCTCCACCCCCTACCTTCGAAAAACACGCGCGGGGTCGATGTTCGCCACGTAGCGTGCGGGCACAAGCGACGCCACCAGCGCCATGATCACCGCGCCGGCGGCTGCCTGCAAGATCGACGTGCGATCGACGACGATCAGGAACTGAGGCCAGGCCTGTTGGATGCCCGCCGAGACAAGCCAGACCAGCAGCAGGCCGATGCCGAAGCCGAACGCCGCCGCACTCAGGGCTTGCTGTCCTACGATGCCGTAGAGCCGCCCGTTGTGCATACCGATGGCCTTGAGCACGCCGTACTCGCGAACCCGCTCCACGGTGGCGGAGTAGATCGTGAGGCCGACCAGCAAGGCGCCGATGCCGACGGCGATCAACACCATCATCCGCAAGGGCGTGCTGAACACGCCCGCGAGGAACTTCAAGTCGTTGGCAGCGATCGTTGCGCGCGGGGTGACGTTGGTCTCGCCAAGCGCGACTTTCAGACGCTCGCCCAAACCTGAATCTCCATTGCCGGCCACCAGAATGTAGCTGGTCGTGCCTTGAGATCGAAGAAGCGCGGTGGCCGCCTCGTGTGTCGTGAACAGCATTCCTACCATCCAGGAGGCCGTGCCATCCGACAGGCCGACGATGCGAAAACGTTTCCCCAGGACGTCCATCTCCTCGCCGAGCGCCAGTCCGTGACGCCTGGCCAGGACCCGGTCAATGACCATCTCATCGTCGTCGTTCACCGCGCGTCCTTCAGTGATGCTCCAAGGACCACCTCCACGTGCTGGCTCGTAGCCCACGAGGAAAGTCGTTACCTTCTTGCCGTGTATGTCCAGGATAACGTATTGGGTGAACACTGGCATCGCCGCTCTCACGCCCTCCACCGATTCCACTTTCTGAAGGTTGGATCGGGAGATGATCGAGCCCGCGCCCTGCAAATTAGCCACGCCTTTCTGGCTCACGTAATAGTCAGCCGGCGTATTATCGATGTAGGCCGTGATCTGCTGGTTCATTCCGGTGAGGAAGCCGTTCAGGAGGAGCACCAGCATAATGGACAGCGCCACGCCACCAACGCTGATGGCAAGTCGCAGTCTGTCCGCGAAGAGGTTGCGCCAGGCGATAGGAACCATTTGTACCTCCTAGAACTTCCAGAAGTCGGCTATCTTGACGTCGGGAACCGACCGTAGCTTACGGCGCAGCCAATGCTTGCGGCGGCAATCAAGCGCCACCAGGACTCGTCGGCCCGGATCCCGCCGCACTATCCAGATGACCGCATCCAACAACTCCTGATTCCTCGCCGTCCAGACCCGTCGCGCCTCGCCATCGGCCAGCGCAACCTGTAGCTCGCACAGGATGCCGCAAAAGTGCTCGACAAGAGGCGAATTGACCGCCTCGGGCCTTCCGGCCAGCCTCATCAGCCCCACGGTCATCGAATCGAGCCACGCAGATAGCCGGCGACGCAAGGTGGCGAGAACTCCCCGACGAGGCGGGGCTACGCCGTTATCAGACCACGAACGGCCACCGCCACCGATAGGTACGAGGGTAATCTCGCTCGAACGCGCCAGCGCGGCCAACACCTCGCGACTCTCGATTGGGGATCGCTCAAGGTCGTCGGACTCCCAATCCGCGCGGTCGATCTCCACGCACAGCATGTCAGGTTTCTTGGTGGCCACCAACGCTTCCAGTCGTCGCAAATCATAGCCCGGCAGCACGGTGTGCAACTCACGCAGCGTACCAAGAAGGGCTATCGTGCTTTCTGCCATCTCGTCGAGTTCCTCCAGGGTTGCAGTCAAGCGGCAGGGATGGACTAACCGCAAAGCCCCGATACATATCAGCGCCCGTTATAGCAGTTTGCATTTTGATATGGCTACATTGCATACGCTCGGTA
>JACPRP010000010.1 GCA_016189905.1 Chloroflexota bacterium
CAAGGGCTTATGAGTCCCCTGCTCTACCACTGAGCTACCCTGCCTGGTTTACAGCCTCATTCTGAGGCTTTTCGGTTGGGTTTCTGGGCGAATCCTGTGCTCGCCCTGTCGCCCACCGTCTATGACGATTTTACGATTTTTTGTTGCGCGCTGTCAAGAAGGGCGGCGACGCAACGCCGACGGAAAAGGTAATGTTCATCATTTCGTCATCCCAGGTTCATCTCCGCTTCACGATTCCTTGATAGGATAAGCGGGTGTCGTCGTCGGCCGGCCTCGGGGCGCCGCCTGGCTCTGTGATGCGGAGCAATTTATGGCCACGAGCCACGTCTGACAAACCAGGAGGACTTGCCTTTGCACTGGGATCTTACCGAGCTAATACGGGCTGTTGGCTACGCGGGCCTTTTCTTTATTGTTTTCGCCGAATCGGGATTGCTTGTTGGCATCTTTCTGCCGGGGGATAGCTTGCTCTTCACCGCGGGTTTTCTCGCCTCACAGGGCTACTTGAGCCTGCCACAGATCATCATAATCTGTGTGGTGGCGGCGATCTCCGGGGATGCGGTTGGGCACTTTTTTGGCCGTAAGGTTGGCCGACGGCTTTTCGATCGCCCCCATTCCAGATGGTTCAAGCGGAAGCACCTGTTTGCCACGAAGGTCTTCTACGAAAAGCACGGTGGGAAGACCATCGTATTGGCACGCTTTCTCCCCGTCATTCGCACTTGCGCCCCCATTGTCGCCGGTATGGGCAACATGCGGTGCAAACGTTTCTTCTCGTTCAACATGACCGGTGGCATTCTTTGGGGAGCTGGATTGCCAGGATTTGGGTATGCGCTGGGGAACGCGATTCCCGACATCGATGCCTACCTGCTCCCCATCGTAACGACAATTATCATGATTTCAGCACTACCCACTCTATAAACATATGGCTGTCTCCAATCGACTCGCACTGGTTGGCGTTCTCAGCTTCCTGCGCCGTAAGTAGCCGGCACGTATCAAGCTAGGCGATCTGAAGCGCCAACATCGGGAAGCACAAAACTTCACCACCTTGTTATCAGGCTGAAGATAAGGAAGTGTTATGGGTCAAGAGAGTAGTCGCCAAAGACCAGTGCCTGCCTGGCACAATGTTTCAGGTTGGTGGTGGGTGGCAGGCGCCGTAGTGAGCGTGGCAATCGTGGTTGCCGCGGGCTCTTATGTCTGGCAAATGGGGGTACGGACGGATCAACTGGTCGGTCTGGGATATCCGGGCGTCTTCCTGGTCATGCTCATCTCCGGGAGCGGCATCTTTTTTCCTGCGGCAGGGCAGGCGGCTGTGCTGGCGGCTGGAGCTTTGTGGAATCCTGTTCTTGTAGGGCTGGCGGCGGGGTTGGGCAACGCCACAGGGGAGCTAACTGGCTACGCGGTCGGTCGCGCAGGATCGGTGGCGCTCAAAGGGCGTAAGGTTTCGCGCAAGTGGGCGCTGCTTGCGGCTGGGATAGGACGTTTTGGCTTCTTTGCCATTCTAGCCCTCGCGCTGGTACCCAATCCGTTGTTCGACATTGTCGGCCTCCTTGTCGGCTCTTTGGGGTATTCGCCGTGGCGCTTCTGGCTTGCCTGCGCCCTGGGGAATTCGGCCAAGTACATTGGTATGGCCTACCTGGGCGATTTCGCCAGTCGGTGGATTGGATAATAGTACAAGAAGCATCCTGCACGAAATGAGTACTCGGCTGTATATTATTCAGTGACCGAACGTTGAAATCGGTGAACTTCTCGCGCCGCTGTCGAAGGTGATAGGTTGCACAGTTTTTCTGCGCTTGAGGAAAGCGTTTCGCAAGGCAGGTGAGCAGGTGTCCGATGCCGGCTACGCTGATATAGAAGGCGTCCGCGTTGGCGGCCGGGTCGTTGGCTCCGGCCCTCCTTTGCTTCTGCTCCACGGTCTTGGAGGGTCCGGCGCGGAATGGCGGGCGACCATCCCGGCGCTGGCGCAGCACTTCAAGGTCTACGCGCCGACTATGCCAGGGCACGGCGATTCTGGGCCCATCCCAGAGTACAGCCTTGAGTCGGCCCATCGCCTTTTTCAGGCGTTCCTATTGTCCGAGGGACTGGAGAAGGTCATTCTTGCCGGCCAATCTATGGGTGGGCTGGTGGCGCTGGATCTCGCTTTGACCTTTCCGGCACGGGTCTCCAAGCTTGTGCTGGTGAACAGCGCCGGGCTGGGCAGCGAGGTCAACTGGGGCCTCCGGTTGCTCACTTTGCCAATCCTGGGGGAGATCGTCTGCGATTTCCTTTGGCCAAGGCTTCGAACGCGCCTCGCCAAACTGGCGAAGTATCTCGGGCTGAAGGTCCCGGAGGTGATGCTCGAGGAAGGAGCCTGGAAGCTCCAGGGCAGCCTGGCTCGTCTGCTGCGCACCGGGATAGACCTGAGGGGACAGAAGCTCTGGCCCACGATCAGGGACCGGCTTCCCAACCTGAAAGTCCCTACCCTTATAATCTGGGGCGAGCGCGATGAGTTGTTCCCGCTATCCCAGGCCGTAGCCGCGCATAAGATCGTTCCTCGCTCCAGGCTCCACGTTCTGCGCGGGGCCGGTCACGTCCCTTCAAGAGAGCACATCGCGGAGCTGAACGCGGTTGTTCTGGAGTTCTTGCTCTCCGAGAGCGGACAGCATTAGATCACCGTCTAAAATCAACTCGGGCCGGCTTTGGCAGCCGGCCCGAGCTCTGCTAGTCAACCCGGATCGTCACCTCAGTGGTGTCTTAAGCCTATCTCTGCAAAGCTTCCGGGTTATCCACCCTGAGGCTAGCAGAACGAGACCAATCACCACCACAAGAGCCACCAGCACCGTAGGCTCGCCGGTCCGCGGTAGTCGGGTTGGGGTTTGAGCTGCTGCCTGCAAGGTTGGTAAAGCGGCCTCGCTAGCTGGCGCCACAGATTCCGGTTCTGCCTGAAGCGTCTGGGCATGTGCCAGCACGTCTGCTGCATCTCCCAGGGTCCATCCCAATTGAACGCCCGCGGGCATAGGAGCACCCGGCTGCCCAAACGTTACTTTGTGCAGGAACTCCTGTGGATTGTCCACTGCGATGGTTCCCACCCACTCGGGTTCCTGTTCCGAGCCGAAATTGAGGGTCTTCCCGTCGGCGCCGTGGCACGCGGCACAGGTATCGGTATACATCTGCTTACCACGCGGAACGTTGGCTTCCTTCGGCTTCTTGGTTGCGTAGTCGACGTATTGTGACAGATCCTCGTCCACTCCATCTTTCACGAAGGCAGCCAGGGCATTAATAGAGGCGTCGTCAAGCGCCGGCGTGAAGTCATGGTTAGGATTGCTCGAGCCTTTGAGAATAGCGGCGATCTGTTCTACAGGCTTGGTTTTGGACGCCTCCACTATGCCTGCAAAGCCCGTCTTATGGCTGCCTGAGCTATAGGCGCCGTCCTTGCCCTTGTAGTCCCATCCGTGGCACTCTTTACATCGCCAGGTGTCCAGCCCCTTGCGTGTGTTGGTCGTCTGCGTAGACCACAAGGGTTGATCTCCCTGCGGTGCAGCCACGCCAGCCGCCGTCCACCATTTGTCGTACAGTTGGCCTCCCTTGGCAAGTGTGGTGGGATCACTTGGTGGGGCCGCCAGGGCAAGTCCACCGACGACCAGGAACGAAGCCAGGACAACGCACACCACCAGGAATCTTCGAACCCTCATCTGCTTGTCCCTCCTCCCTCAAATTCACGAACTTCATCGACCCGCGACTGCGAATTGTGGCCAGCGAAGCCAAACTGCGCTTGCGCCTCCCGAACAAACGTATTCACGCACGTCAAGCAGCCCCAGATCATCGATGGCGCGCAGCGCTGATCGTGTCAAGCGAAGAGGAATCTTGCGACGAGAGGGACGATAGGGTGGCCTTCAGAGCCAATGCCGGGGGTGCTGAAGGCCAGTGAGAAGTGCAACTCGTGCAACAGGCTGGTCATGCGCCGGCGTTTGAATGGCGCGTCCACCGTTCCCCTCCCGTCTCTGGGACTTTCGTCATCTGATGCTGCTCTGGCTCTGCGCGAGGGAACGAATGGTGGCGAGGTATGATTCAGGCGAACGGATGCCACTTTCTACGGTCGGACTCTATACCTATGCGCGTTCAAAGTCAAGTGCTCTCGTTCGATTGCAAAAAAAAGTCGGGGGCTTCCACGTCTCGTGGAGACCCCCGCGCTTTCTTGACGCTTGTTATCAGTCGACCACTCACTCAGATCGGCTGCACGCTACATGCCGAGGTGCGTCCCCGTGGGCGGCTGATACCAGTTCAAGCTGTCGATGTTGTCCTTGGTCACGTTCAGGTAGCACTTGTCCGCTTCACATCGGCTGATGGAAGTGTAAGGAATGTACAGATCGCGGGTGAAGATCAAACCCTTCTTCACCAGACAGTAATTAGGGAATACCTGGTCGACTGTCCCTATCTTATGGTTGTCGGAACTGTAAATGTCCATACCGGTGCGAACGTTCTCTGTTCCGTAATGCATCGTATCCTCCTAAGATTGTCCTCGGATGGATCGCCCCAAGACGATCCCGGCCAAAGGATCATTCTCACTCAAATCTCCCGCCACACTCTGTGGCAGTTCGGAGACACTCCGCAAGTTTCGTACCAGATCACCCATACCGTCACGTCAGGATCATCCACCAAAAAACAGATCCCACCAGCGCTGCCAGTTAGGAACTACTCGACTCTGTGAAGGGGGGGAAGTCGAAGTGCCCGTCACTTGCGCCTTCGACGGGACCGTGACGATGCCTGTCTCCCCTGGCTTTACCCACCCAAGTTGCTCTCTGGCCATCTTCTCGATCCCCTCATCGCTTTCCAGATACCGTGACTGTTTCTGCAGTTCCTCGTTCTTAGCCTTGAGTGCCTGAATCTCCTGTTGCAGCGACTCTGCCTGTTGGTTGAGGCGATAGCCGCTCAAGGCAAGGCTGCTAAACGAGAACAGCAATAGACCGAGGACGGCTACCAGAACGGCTACGATTAGCCTCCGTTTCCCCGCCAGCTTGTTCTGTTGCCCTCGCCCCCGCCTGTTCACAAGACCCCCAGGACGGCTATCGCCCGCGTTCAAACTCCTCCGCAAGCATTATCCTTTTTCTAATGGACGGATGATCGTATAGCAGGAACTCGATCAATGCGCCCGGATCCAGCTCGGCGAGATTCTGGTTAGCGATCCTGACCATCGCGTTGCGAAATGCACGGGGGTTGCCCGTAGCCTCCAGGGCATACAGGTCCGCCCGCCTCTCCTGCCAGCGCGAAAAAGCGTTGCCGATGGGCATCGCCAGCAGACCCACGACACCAAGCGCCAGCGCCAGCAATGGTAGCGTCGCGATATCAGCCACGGATTCAAAGCCAGATCGAAGCGCAAGACTATCGAGCACCAGACTGGCTACGTAGAGCCCGGCCAGCATCAGCGCCGACTGCACGAGAATCGATCTGGGAATGTCGGCGTGAACGTGATGCCCTAGCTCGTGCGCGAACACTGTCTCGATCTCCTCATCGGTGTACCTGTCGAGCATAGTATCGCCCAGAACTATTCGGCGCGTGTTGCCTAATCCCATCAACGCGGCGTTTGCCGCCGTGGTTTTCGAGCTCAGATTCATGCGGTAGACGCCTCTAACCTTTACCTTCGCGTTACTGGCCAGGCGCACTAGCCGCCGCACGAGGGATTCGTCGCTCAACACTGCCATCTTGAAGAAAAGGGGCACGAGGGCTATTGGCGCGAGGTTCGTGAGGACCACGGTGAACAGCAGCGCGAGGATGCCCATAACTAGCCACCAGAGCCCAGGAATGGCCCCCATCAGATAGTAGGCCGTCTCCACGGCGAGGAGGCCGATGAACGCGCTGATCGCCAGCCCTTTGGCCCAGTCCACCGACCATTCACCGAAGGTTTGCGTCGACAGCGAGTGCTGGCGCGGCAGGACGTAGCCCCCGAGCACGGCGATCGGATACGTGAGCGCCACGTAACCCAGGTAAAACACCGCGGCATACAGCGCTACTATGACGATCTGATTGCCTGAGAGCCTCGCGACTGTCTCTCTCAGCCCAAGTGAAAGACCGCTCGCCAGCAAGGCGCCGGCGTAGACGTACACCATCGCCGTATCGAGGAAAAAGACTATGCGCCTCTTCCGGGCGTAACTCCTGGCCTTCTTTTGCCGATCGAGGTCGATCCTGGGTTCCTGGTCGTCCCTGTCTTTACCCATCGCGCTCACTTAGACCATGAGATACCGTCGGCAGCGTCTATGTTCTGCCCGCGTGTGAGTTGCTTGGCCGCGGTCCCCGTTGCGCCGCTGGCCGAGCCAGCCGATATCCTCGTCGCGTACAGGTCGAAACCCTGCCCTTGATCCGCGACAAAAGCGATCATCTGGCCGTCCGGGGACCACGCCGGAGACCTGGCCGTGCCAATGTTGGTTACCTGAGATTCCACATCTCCGTTGGCGTCGATCACCCAGATGTCGTGTCTTTCGGCCGAGCGCTTGACGTAAGCGATTCTGGCGCCGTCTGGGGACCACACCGCGTCGTAAACCCCCTCTTTGTCGCTCGTCAGTTTCTTCATCGCCGCTGTGGTGGTATCTAACACGTAGATCTGTGATGCATCGCCCCAAAACGCGATGAAGGCCAGTTTCTTTCCGTCCTGCGACCAGGACGGCGAGTCGACGTCCCCATCACCAAGGGCGTTATAATTTGCGCGTCGAATCGTGCCGCTATTGACCTCGACTGTCCAGAGACCAAAGCGACCACCGCCCCGGTCCGTGGCGAAGGCGATTCGCGTGCCATCTGGCGCCCAGGAAGGCCTCCTGGCCCACCGAGAGTCTGCGATGCTGACATTCGAGAGATTCTTCGTTAACTGCTTGTCCATCTTGCCGTCCGCCGTCAGAAGCATCACATCAGAGTGGTTCTGGCCGACAATGACTGCCGCAATGCGACGTCCATCTCGGGACCAGGAAGGACCGTCGAAGGCGCTCCCTGCCTGCGTAAGCTGCCTCGCCGTGCCTCCACTCCAAACGTTGATGAGCCCGTCTTTAACGAAGAGCATTCGACCGCTGACGTCAAAACTGGCTGAGGGCTGTGTCACTGGCGTGCCGGCCACGTTCACTGTCGTCTGCGTCGTCGGCTGTGAGCAGGCGGCCATGATGGCGGCGACGAGCAGGATTGCCGCGAAGGCGAAGGAAAGGCGCCTCATTGCTTATGTCCTCCTGCCCATTTGCGCCACCCCAATTATCTCGCCGATATCTTTCATACCCTGTTCTCGCAGAAAACTGTCAATGCCGCCGATGATTTCGATTGCCGCGTTGGGATTGACGAAACTGGCGGTTCCGACTTGAACCGCGGTTGCTCCTGCCATCAGGAACTCGATGGCATCCTCTGCGGTGCAGATGCCGCCGATGCCTATCACCGGTGCGTCGATAGCCTTCGCCACCTCGTACACCATCCTCAAGGCTATTGGCTTGATGGCAGGCCCTGAAAGCCCCCCTGTTAGCGTGCTCAAATAGGGCCGCTTTGCCCGCACGTCGATGGCCATGCCCAGCAAAGTATTGATCAGCGAAACCGCGTCGGCCCCCGCCGCTACCACGGCCTCGGCGATCTCGACGATATGGGTGACGTTGGGCGTAAGCTTCACGATGATCGGTAGGCTGCTCGAGTCCCTGACGGCTGTTACCACCGCGGCGGCGGCGTCGCAGTCGACGCCGAAGGGTATCCTGCCCGCCGCGACGTTGGGACAAGAGATGTTGACCTCTAACCCCGCGACCCCTGGCACGCCCTCTAGCGTTTCTGCAATCTTACCGTATTCGTCGACGGTCTCGCCGGCGATGTTGACTATCACCGGCACGTCCCACTTCGCCCAGATCGGCGCCTTCTCGCGAACCAGAGCCGTTACCCCGATGTTCTGGAGCCCGATGGTGTTGAGCATTCCGGACGCCGTCTCAGCTATCCTCGGCTGAGGATTTCCTTCACGCGGCCGGAGAGTCGTGCCTTTGCAAACGATCGCTCCCAGGCGCTCTAACGCCACTAGTTTAGCATATTCAGTCCCATAACCGAAGGTGCCGGAAGCGGTCATCACAGGATTCTTTAGCATAAGACCCCCGTCGTGCTTTGGGGCAAGCGAAACGAGTGTGCTCACAGTCATCGCAGGTCTCCGAGCCTGAAGACTGGGCCATCGCGGCAAACACGCTGCGGGCCCCTACGGGTCTGGACGATGCAGCCGAGGCACGCGCCGATGCCGCACGCCATATGCTCTTCGAGCGCGACCTGAGCGCTTTTCGTCGGCGATATCCGCAACGCGATGAGCGCCTCGACCATTGGCCGCGGCCCGCAGACGAATATCTGGTCGGCCCAATCCACGAACTCCGCCACGGCGCCCGTGACCACACCCTGCCGACCATGGCTGCCGTCCTCCGTGCAGACGACGTACTCGATCTCGGGTGGCAATGCCGCTGCCGGGAGAATGCCGCTCTCGGTTCTTGCGCCGGCCAGCAACGTCACTACCATCTCCCGTTCGACGGCCTCGTCGGCCAGCGCCACCAATGGGGCGATTCCCAGCCCACCGGCCACCAGCAGAAGATTCCTTGCCTTGGGGTCGAAGCTGAAACCGTTTCCGAGCGGCCCGATTGCGCTCAGGGCATCGCCTGGGTTCGATCTTGCGAGTGCGGTCGTGCCCTTGCCAATCCTCGCAAAAAGAACTGATACCTCTCCTTCCGCAGGCCGCCACAGGTCAACTGATGACGACTCGCGCCTGTCACTTGGGGAATAGATGCCAGCCTTGGCGCCTGCTACGCCCGCCCTGCCAATTCGGTGCACGCTGAGTGGCCGGCGCAGCAGAGGGTCGGACGCGTCGTCGCAGGCCAGATGAATGAACTGCCCAGGATGCGCCCGCTTGGCGATCTCGGGGGTTCTCAGGTGCATAAGGAATACGTTGGGCAGAACCTCGGCCCTGGCGACTACCCCTACCGTGCCCTGTATCATTTTAGATATTCCCTCAGAGGGCGTATGTCATAGCCGCTGGACGAAGTCATCAGCGAGCCCACGACGGCCCGAAACGTGTCGAGGCTGGTAAAGCAAGGAATGCCCCGCTCCACCGCCGCACGACGAATGGCGAAGCCGTCGCGCATGATTTGCCGATGCCCCTCGGTGGTGTTCACCACGCCCTGCACTACCCCATCACGGATCACGTCCAGGACGTTCGGATGACCCTCATTCAGTTTCTTGGTAACCATCTGGACGGGGAGTCCGATGGCTTCGACCATCGCGGCGGTCCCTTCTGTGGCGCACAGCTTGTATCCCAGACCAGCGAGGTCCTTGATTACCGGCAGCGCTTCGGGCTTGTCTTTGTCCGCGATGCTGAGCAAAATGGCGCCAGCGTGCGGCAGCACGCCGCTGGCGGCGATCAGCGCCTTCGTCAGCGCCGCCCCGAAGCTGGTGTCGATGCCCATCACCTCGCCCGTCGATTTCATCTCTGGCCCGAGATAGGTGTCTACACCCACCAGCTTGGCCATTGAAAAGACAGGGGCCTTCACCGCCACGAGTCGCTGCTTTTTCCAGAGCCCACCGCTGTAGCCCTGCTCCGCCAGGCGCTTGCCCAGCATCACCATCGTCGCGACCTTCACCATCGGCACACCCGTCACCTTCGACAGGAAAGGTACCGTACGGCTCGCGCGCGGATTGACTTCCAGCACGTACACTTCACCCTGGAATATCACATACTGAACGTTCATCAAGCCTTTTGTTTGCAGGCCAATTCCAATGCGCGTCGTGTAATCCACGATGGTCTCGACATCTTGCGATGAGAGACGCACTCCAGGATAGACGGCCATGCTATCGCCGCTATGTACGCCAGCGCGCTCGATGTGCTCCATGATGCCGGGGATAAGGACTTGCTCACCATCGCAGATGGCGTCGACCTCGACCTCTTTGCCTTCGAGGTACTTGTCGACCAGGATGGGATGCTCGCTGGATATCTCCGTGGCGGCACGCACGTACGTCACGACCTCGCTGGCGTTGCTGCAAATCTCCATTGCTCTACCGCCGAGGACGTAGGACGGTCGGACGAGCACGGGATAACCGATCAACCGCGCGGTATTCAGCGCTTCCTCCACGCTGGTCACACCGCCGCCGGGCGGTTGCGGTATTCCCAGATGGTTGAGGAAATCCTCGAAGCGCCGCCGATCCTCCGCCAGATCGATCGCCTCGACATCGCTGCCGATGATTCGTGCGCCCACCCTGGTCAAAGGATGGGCGATGTTTATCGCCGTCTGCCCGCCGAACTGCACGATGACCGGCGTCTCATCCATCCCCTCGTTTTCCAGAATGTCGCGAATGCTCTCTTCGTCTAGCGCTTCGAAGTACAGGCGACTCGACGTGTCGAAATCGGTGCTCACCGTCTCAGGATTGCTGTTGAGCATTATGGATTTAACGCCGGCACTCTGCAGCGCCCAGGCCGAGTGTACGCTGCAATAATCGAACTCGATGCCCTGTCCGATGCGAATCGGCCCCGATCCGATGACGCACGCTTTTGCCTCGGGAATCGGCGTAGCTTCGTTTTCCTCTTCATACGTCGAATAGAAGTACGGCGTGGCGGCCTCGAACTCGGCGGCGCAGGTGTCCACCATCTTGAAAACCGGTCTGATGTTCCAGCGCAGCCTGTACTGCCGGACCTGCTCCGGCAATCGATCCGCGAGGGTGGCTATCTGCGCGTCGGAGAAGCCCAGACGCTTCGCCTGCCAAAGCAACTCACGTGTCAGCTCCTGGTTCAGCAGGCGACGCTCCATCGAAGCGATGTTGCGGAACTTCGTCAAGAACCACGGGTCGATGCCCGTGAGCTGCGACAGATGCTCGACGTCGACATCCCGGCGCAGGGCCGCCATGTTCGCCCAGAGCCGCAGGTCGTTGGGAACCGTGAGTAGCGGGAGCAGCCTGCTCAGGAAGCTGTCCGGGTCAGCATTTACCTCCGCCCCATCCCCCAGCCAGCTCCGGTCCTCCCACTGAATGCTCCGTCCTCCAAGCTCCAACGACCGCACCGCTTTCTGCAGCGCGGCCTCGAAGGAGCGATCGATTGCCATCACTTCGCCCGTCGCCTTCATCTGCGTGCCGATGCTGCGGTCCCCGGATGGGAACTTGTCGAAAGGCCAGCGGGGTATCTTCACGACGCAGTAGTCCAGAGCAGGCTCGAACGCCGCCTTCGTCTTGCCGGTTACCGCGTTGCCGATCTCGTCAAGCCGTTTGCCGACCGCGATCTTCGCCGCCACACGCGCGATCGGATAGCCCGTGGCCTTCGATGCCAGCGCGGAAGAGCGACTGACGCGAGGGTTAACCTCGATGACGTAATAGCTCAGGGATCTCGGGTCCAGCGCGAACTGGACGTTACAGCCCCCCTCGATACCGAGCGCGCGAATGATCTTGATCGAGGCTGAGCGCAGCATCTGGTATTCCTTATCGGAAAGCGTCTGACTCGGCGCGACGACGATGCTGTCGCCGGTGTGTACGCCCATCGGGTCGATGTTTTCCATATTGCATATGGTGATGCAGGCATCCGAGGCGTCGCGCATCACCTCATACTCGATTTCCTTCCATCCCACGACCGACTCCTCGACGAGCACCTGATGAATCGGGCTCGCGTCGAGGCCGGCGTTGACGATCCGCTCGAACTGCTCCATGTTGCTGGCGATTCCACCGCCGGTCCCGCCCAGCGTGTAGGCGGGGCGGATAACGGCCGGCAAAGATATCTGCTCCAGGAACGCCTTCGCTTCCTCCAGCGAGTAGACCGTGGCGCTCGACGGAACCGGCTCGCCGATGTCGCGCAGCAACCTCTTGAATAGCTCTCTGTCCTCCGCCTTTCTGATGGTATCCAGCGGAGTGCCCAGCAATCTGACGCCAAATCGCTCCAGGACACCGGCATCGGCGAGCGCCACGGCGAGGTTGAGTCCTGTCTGGCCTCCCAGCGTCGGCAGCAGTCCGTCAGGCTGCTCGCGCTCGATGATCCTCGCCAGGACCTCGACCGTCAAGGGCTCGACGTAGACGATGTCGGCTATTCCCTCGTCGGTCATGATCGTCGCCGGGTTGGAGTTCACGAGCACCGAGGTGACGCCTTCTTCGCGCAGTGCTTTGCACGCCTGCGTGCCAGCGTAGTCGAATTCGGCCGCCTGGCCGATTATTATTGGTCCTGATCCGACGACCAGGACTTTCTTTGCTCTATCGCCCATTTACGCCCCGTTTCTTAGCCAGAACGACTTTCACGAACTTATCGAACAGGTACTGATTATCCTGTGGACCGGGACAACCTTCCGGATGGTACTGCACCGAGAAGACCGGCAGCTCGCTGTGTGCCAGCCCCTCCACGGAGCCATCGTTCAGGTTGACGTGGCTTACGAAGAAGCCGCTTTCCTTCGGGATCGAGGCGCCATCGACCTGAAACTCGTGGTTCTGAGAAGTGATGTGCACCTCTCCCGACAGGATCTCCTTGACGGGATGATTGCTGCCATGATGGCCGAATCGCAAGCGGCTCGTCGTCGCCCCGATCGCCCTGCCCAGGATCTGGTGCCCGAGGCAGATGCCGAGAAGCGGAGTGCCGCTGGAGATGATCTCCCGAACCGTGGCCACAGGGGCGGGGAGCGACGCGGGATCTCCTGGGCCGTTAGACACGACAACACCATCGGGCTGGAGCGCCATTATCTCCTCGACAGTGGCCGAGAAAGGCACGACCATCACTTCGGCCCCTCGGCTAGTCAGCGAGCGCAAGATGTTGCGTTTTGTGCCACAGTCGACCAGAACTATCGTTGGACTTCCCTCTCTCAGGCTTGGAGCCAGACATCCCAACGGCACCCGGATTTCATCGTAATCTGGCGGTGGCACGGTCACTGTTTCGGAGACCAGATCCCTTTCGGACAGCGGAGTAACCTGCTTCGCGCGCTCGATCAAGCCCTGGACCGGCGTGTTCTCATCGTAGGCGGTGAGCACGGCCCGTAACGTGCCCTTCGTGCGCAGGTGCCGCGTCAGGGCTCGGGTGTCCACCCCATATATGCCAGGAATTCCGTTGCGATACAGATAGCTGTAAATATCCTCATTCGCTCGCCAGTTGCTGAAGTTCAGGCAGAATTCCCTCACGAGAAGCGCGGCCAGCCACGGTCGCGTCGATTCGGCATCTTCCTCCCAGTTCACGCCGTAGTTGCCAATCAACGGATATGTCATCACCACCATCTGTCCCCTGTAAGATGGATCGGTGCAGATCTCCTGATATCCTGTCATGCCGGTGTTAAAGACGACCTCAGCCTCTGCCTCGACCGGAGCGCCAAAGCGGTAGCCTGTAAACCATCTTCCATCTTCAAGAACTAGAATCGCGCGATCAGCCACTTCCTGATCAACCTCCCTTGCCCCGATACGAAATATCATCTGTAAGGTATCGGGCTGGACCCTATTGCACGTTGACGGCCTGGCCTGTTTCGAGCCTGGTCGCCATCCCACCGCGTGCCCTTTCTCCGTAGACAACCTTCCCCGCCACGATCGTGCACACCACTTTTCCCCGTAACCTCATGCCCGCCAGCGGCGTGTTCTTCCCCTTAGAGGCGAAGCGCCCGGGCTCGACCGTCCATTCCTCATCAGGATTGAATATGGCTACGTCCGCGGGCGCACCTTTCTTGAAGGTGCCGAACGGTAGGTCCATTACCCGCGCCGGGCCAATCGTGAGCTTGCGCACCAGCAAGTTGGCGTCGATTTCGCCTCTGTGCACCAGAATCATCAGCGATGCCAGCGCTGTCTCAAGCCCCGATATACCGAACTCCGCCTGATCGTACTCACATTGTTTGTCGACGATGGTGTGTGGCGCGTGGTCTGTCGCCACGGCGTCGATCGTGCCGTCGACGAGCCCTTGAATCAATGCCCGGGCATCGGCGGCTGCTCGCAAGGGCGGATTTACCTTGGTATCAGTGTTATAGGGCGCCATTGCTCCCAGATACGGGAACTCCAGCCCCCAATTGCCCCGCTGGCCTGCCACCCAATCCTCTGTTAGCGTGAGGTGGTGCGGTGTCGCCTCGGCAGTGAGCGCCAGGCCCTTTTCCTTCGCGCGGCGAATCATTTCAACTGCCCCTGTCGAGCTTACGTGAGCGATGTGTAGCCGGCCGCCAAACGCTTCCAGCAGCGCGATCTCCCGGGCGACGATTATGTCTTCAGCAGCGGCCGGGATGCCCTTGAGACCAAGCTTCACAGCCACTACGCTTTCGTTCATCACGCCGTCCTTCGCAAGCTCGATGTCCTCGCAATGAGAAATGATTGGCCTGCCGTGCATTCGACTGTATTCAAGGGCGTATCGCATGATACGTGAGTTGGGCACCGGGCGTCCATCGTCGGAAAACGCGATCGCTCCCGCTCGGGCAAGCTCGCCCATCTCCGTCAGTTCTTTGCCCTCGCGCTTCTTCGTGATCGCCGCTATCGGGAGGACGCGAATTGAAGCCATGGCCTCGGCCGCTCGCCGAACGTGGTCGATGGTCGCCAGCGTATCGATGGCAGGATTCGTGTTGGGCATACAGCAAACAGTCGTGAACCCCCCGATCGCTGCCGCCAGCGTTCCCGTCGCTATCGTTTCTTTCTCTTCGTAGCCTGGCTCCCGCAGATGTGTGTGCAGGTCGATGAAACCAGGACACACGATACTGCCCGAAGCATCCAGGGACGGACGTGCCTCACAGTCGGCGCGGGCATCGTTCAGCCCGCCGGGCACGATGCTCTCGATTTTTCCCTCCCGAATCAACAGATCGCCGACGACGTCCATGTCCTGGCTTGGGTCGATAATCCTTCCGTTCTTGACGATCAGTTCATACATCGGCTAACCCTCCGACCTTTTGGCTACAGCGGCTATAGCTGGTGACCCTTGTAGCCCGCGAGTAGATACAGCAAAGCCATCCTGATGGCTACTCCGTTCGACACCTGGTCCTCGATGACCGACTGCGAGCAGCGCGCGACGTCCGGAGCGATCTCGATTCCTTCGTTCATCGGCCCCGGGTGCATCACGAGCGCGCCCGGCTTTGCCCTGGCGATGCGTTCTTGCGTCAGTTGATAGAGTTGAACGTACTCCCGCAGGCTGGGCAGCAATCCACCGTCCTGTCGTTCCTTCTGAATCCTGAGGCCCATCACGACGTCCGCGCCGTCGAGAGCGCGGTCGATGTCATACTCCACTCGCACCTCTGGCAAGTCGCTGATCGAGCCTCGCTTCTCCAGCATCGGCATCAGCGTTGGCGGTCCGCACAGGGTTACCCTCGCGCCCATCTTGGAAAGCCCCCATACGTTGGAACGCGCTACACGGCTGTGCAGTATATCGCCCACTATCACCACAGACAGATCGGCGACGCGCCCCAGCTTCTCTCGCATAGTATACATATCGAGTAGCGCCTGAGTTGGGTGCGCGTGCCAGCCATCGCCCGCGTTGAGCACCGAGCCAGACAGGTGTTGCGCGACGAGATAGGGCGCACCCGACTGCTCGTGCCTGATCACGATCATATCGGCGCCGAGTGCCTGCAAAGTTCGGATGGTGTCGACCAGCGACTCCCCTTTGGCTACTGCGCTGGTCGCGGCGGTGATATTGACCACGTCGGCGGAAAGATTCTTGGCCGCAAGCTCAAAAGAGACTCTCGTTCGGGTGCTTGTCTCGTAAAACAGGATGACGACGGTTTTGCCCCGCAACGCCGGCACTTTCTTGATTGGCCGCGAAAGCACCTCTTTCATCGCGTCGGCCGTCTCGAACACCAGTTGAATCTCTTCTGGCGAAAAGTCGTCGAGATCGAGCACATCTTTTCGGTTCATAAACACCCCTCGCTAGTGCCCCTGGCGATGATCACTTCATCCGAGCCGTCGTTCTCTACCAGACGGACCTTCACTTCCTCGTCCCGGGACGTAGGCACATTCTTCCCCACGAAATCAGGGCGGATGGGAAGCTCCCGATGGCCACGGTCCACCAGCACTGCTAGCTGAATGCACCGGGGTCGCCCGAAGTCGATCACGGCGTCCATCGCTGCCCGCACGGACCGGCCTGTGAATAGCACGTCGTCGACCAGGATGACACGCTTGCCGGCGATGTTCACAGGTATCTCCGTTCGGCGCACCGAGGGATACAAGCCGTGCGTGTCAAGATCATCACGGTAAAGGGTTATGTCTAGCTCTCCTAGCGGCACCTGAGCGTGTTCCAGCTCCCCCAGAATCTGCGCCAGGCGTTTGGCAAGCGGCACCCCGCGGGTGCGCAGCCCAACCAGCACCAGGTCTTCGACGCCCTCATTGCACTCGATTATCTCGTGAGCGATTCGAACCAGGGCGCGACGAATGTCCACATCCGACATTATCGCTTTTTCCATCACGATGCACCTCCGTCCTCCATCGCGTCGATAGAACTGGCACAAAAAAACCTCTTGCCTCGTTTCGCACGGTAAGCAAGAAGTCATTTTGCCACTTTCAATGCTGCCTCCCCTTATCAGCCTCACGGGACTGACTTAAAGGTTCGTATGGAGTGTCTTCGCCATAAGCTTTGCGCTTCGGTCAGTATTATATCACGCGAGGCTCCTTGCAGCAAGCGTTTGGGAAGCGTTTATGAGTTGGGGACAGTGCCGAAACGCCCGACAACTCATTATGCGCGACGAACGGCGTTCCCACGTGTAGACCGACGCGATTTTCGAAAACCGCGTCGGTCTACGGCTCGTCTCGCGATTAGGTTACTGCCGTTGCCTGCGCGGGACTGGGCTCTTCCAACGGCACTTTTCGCAGGAACTCTGCCGCCGATTCCGGTAGTGCGGTGTTGATCATTATCCCTGAACCGAGCTCGAATCCTGCCCAAATTGAGAGCTTGGGAAGGATTTCAATGTGCCAGTGATACAGCCCGTTCCCTTCCCCGCTGTAAGGCGCCGTGTGGATGTAGAAATTAAACGGGGGGTCGTTGAGGCCATAATGCAGCTTCGCGAGCCCGGTTCGCAAAGCATCCCCACACGCACGCACTTCCTGGTCGCTCATCGCCTCGAAGTGGGCGCCGTGGCTCTTCGGCATGAGCCACGTCTCGAACGGCACCTTCGATGCGTAGGGGGCGAAAACGACGAACTTGTCGTTCTCGTAGACGATCCTCTCCCCAACCTTCATCTCATAGGCGAGCACGTCGCAGTAAGCGCAAGTGCCCTTCTCTGTCTTATATCTTTGCAGGCCTTCGATTTCTTCGACAACAGTGTGTGGCACGATCGGAATGCCGAACAACTGAGCGTGAGGATGCTCACGAGACGCGCCTGCTTCCTTGCCATGGTTCACGATTATCAGCACATATTTCAGCACCGGATTGTTGCGGTGCACCAGATAACGATCGATGTATGACTTGAGGATTAACGTGACCTGGTCCTGTGGCAGAAGGGCCAGGTCCTTGTAGTGCTCCGGGCTGCTGATCAGGACCTCATGGGCGCCAAGCCCGTTCATAACGGTATAGGGTCCGACGTGTCTCGGATTCAGGTCACCAGAGGCCGGCCCAAAGGCAGGATACAGGTTAGGCACAACTCTGACACTCCACCCGGCCGTGTTTGGCCCGGTCCCAGGGTCGCGGTATGCCATAACTTCCGGCGGTGTCTCCCCTTCATGCCCATAGCAAAACGGACATTCACCCGTGGCCTTCACCACTACTTTGGGCGCTTGAGTGAATGTGTGAGGGCGCTTCGCGCGTTCGACGGCTATAGTCACCCATTTCAGAGTAACCGGATCTTGACGTAGCTCAGGCATTCAACTTCCTCCTCTCCAACCATTGGCCTGGCAACCATTCATTCTTGCACTGCACGAACGGCTTTGACTGGTTCCAGAGAGGCTTTGTCTGAAACCAAGGGACCGCAAGAACTATGCCAGTGCCCTGTTCCTCACCCACTTGCCTGAAAATGTGGCGTGATACTATCATACGATTCATCGAATTTCAAGCGGTTTTGAAACAAAATGACATACGTTTTGGCGGGGATTAAAGTTGACAAGGGGATAACGCCCGGCGTATTATGCTGCTTGATGGGATGGTTTGATGGTCGTCGATTAGTTTAGGAGGGGAAAGATGGCGGAAGATATCGCGAAGGTTGATGCCAGGCGGTTCGACCAAGGGCTTAGCTACGATCAATATATCGCTTCGATCGAGAACAACCGTGAGGATTTCCTGAAGCATTACGATCAGGTGGTTTTGTCAGCCGACGATCGTCAGTTCTTCGCCAATCTTGGCTCACGGCTCGGCACCAGGATCAAGGTGCTCGCGCTGGCCGAGGACTGGTGTCCCGACGTCGTGCGCGGCCTGCCCGTGGCCGCGCATATAGCTGAGGCTTGCCCAGATATGGAGCTCCGTGTCTTCCCGCGTGATGAGAATCTGGATTTGATGGACCGTTACCTGAACCAGGGACAGTTTCGGTCCATTCCGACCTTCGTGTTCTTCGACGAGCAATTCCGCGAGTTAGGCCGCTGGGTGGAGCGTCCAGTTTCGGCCAACAGGATCGTGCAAGAGCTCAAAGACCTGCAATCGCGGCAGAATATGTCCGTTGAGCAGGCCAAGGCGCTTCGCCGGCAGAGGCTATCTGAGATCTTCGCCGAACGGCTGGCCGATGACACCATCCGAGAGATCAGGGAGGTTCTTTCCAGAAATGACTGATGACGAGCTTCTCTCCGAGATCAGCGCCCGTGTCGATGCCTTCGCGGAGGAGCGGGGGTATTCCTTTTCGCGTGTGAAAGACCGCATCCTCCGTGAGCTGGTTAAGATGCATCGTACCTGCGGCGATTTCTATTGTCCCTGCCAGGCCGAGAACAGCACGGCGACCATTTGCGTCTGCGAAGAGGTTCGTAATGAAAGCTACGTCGAGCTGATGGGCAAGTGCCATTGCAACCTGTTCGTCGTCGAGGACCGTCAGAATGCCTCGATTACCTCGGTCTCGTAATCGATCAACTCGGCATCGATCCTGCTCCGCTCGATGTAGCCAACTGTTCTGGAGATCACTTCCATAGCATGCTCGGCATCATTGCTGACGCAGCAGATGCCCAGTTCGGCAATTTGCCACAGGTCGTGAGAACCCACCTCGGCGATGGCAACGTCGAACTCGTTCCTGACCCTGGTCATCACCGATTTTAAGACGTGCCGCTTCCCTTTTAACGAATGGTTCTCAGGCAATCGCAGTCTGACTTTGCACGCGCCGATGAACATTGTGTGCTATCTCCATTCTCCGATTTTCGAACTATGAGCCCCCGCGGATAGCCAGCCTCACCCCACTGCCCACAGGGCGTATGCGTATCAATTCAGGCGAGCCATCTCAGTCCAAATCATTCCTCCGAAAATAGCTTTTTCATTGGTCAACGGGGACTGCCAGGCAGTATGGTCATTCCCGCCCTTCTGCGGTAGGGCGGGAATGACGGATGGTGGAACGCATACGCCCTGTCACTGCTCATTGTTCTCCTTGACCTCTCCCGGTCCTATCTGATACGATGGCTTCACGATGGAGGTGTGCTTGCGATGAGAGAATTCTGGATATCTGCCATCATTATCGTGATCCTCTTCTACGTTTTCGTGCTTCTGCCGCAGCAACTCGAGAGTCGCAAACGTAAAAAAGAGCTGGCTCAACTAAGAGTGGGCGACACGGTGGTCACGGCAGGAGGCCTGATCGGGGTGATCTCGACTGTCGAGGCCAACCAGGTTGCGCTGGATATCGCCCCAGGCGTCACCGTGAAGGTGGTGCGCTCAGCCATCAGCCATAGGCTCGGCCAGGCTGCGGTGAGTGCGTTGAAGTAGACTGTCGGACCGGTCTGGTCGACCGACGCCGGCTTTGATAGATCTTCACCTCTCAAGACAGGCGCATCAAACGAGGTAACTCTTCCACTCTTCGGCGACCTCGGCCGGGCCTCCGAACGTGTCGCTTGCCGCGCGCACCATCTCTTCCACGTCAAACTCTTGCCAGAAATGAGTCAACACGAGGCGTCGGGCGCCTGCCTTCCGGGCGATCTCACCGGCTTCCCCTGGCGTCAGATGGCCCTGTTCGCCAGGAACGCCGCGCTTTTGAAAGAGCGCCGCCTCCGCTAGAAACAAATCCGCTCCTTTGACGTGCGCCCCAAGTCGATCGGAAGGTCCAGAATCGGCAGAATAAACCAGCGTTTTCTTGCCGGCGATCCTGATTGCCCAGCAAGGGACATAGTGAACTGTTTCGGCAAACGTTATGTCCAGGTCCCCAATTCTCAACGTTTGCGATGGGTCGAACTCCCTGATGTCGAACACCTGGGCCATCAAATCCGGAAGGTCCTTCCATTGCGATGTGACATCGTTAAGAATCTGCTGCCCATTTGGCGGCAATAGCAGCGGCAGTCGCGAACCATCGGCAAGCCCGCTCACTAGCTTCAAGCCGTAGGCGTACGGAATTATGTCGATGAAATGGTCGAGGTGCATATGCGAAATGATGATGGCCGAGACCCTGCGATAATCGACGATCTCTCGCAGGCGCGAAACTATGCCTGTGCCGCAATCTATCAAGAGATCGGTCTCGTCTTCTTCCACAAGATAGCCCGAGCACGCTCCGCCCGGGTTCGGGCACGCTGGGCTGCGTCCCAAAATAGTTAGTCTCAAATCAACCTCCTGCCGCTTGGGCGACCAACGTTTTTCGCTGTTCGCCTATGTTTCGATGCTGCTATAATATACTAGCGGGCATTCGTAGCCTTGTCAACTGCTACGCGGAGGGATCGTCTAAATTGCAGAATGTGTGCTGGATCACCGGCGGTCCAGGAGTCGGCGGACGACAATGATTAGGACTGTCATAACTGTGGAGAATCGGAGCGAGGTCATCGAAACCATCAGGCGCTGGCTTGCCGGCGCCAGGGGCGTGCAGCAATAGGAGAATTTGGTGGTTGATTCCGCGACCGGGTGCTGCTAAAATACCAGCTAGCCGACAGGGTACTAGTGCGGCTCAGAAAAGGAACCGGCTGGGCATCTCGCCTTGGTGGTGACCTTGTCGCTCGATTATCGGATGGACTGTTTCAGTTCTGGCGTCAACCGCCAGGGGCTTAGCAGTTTGATCATCCGCTGCTTTTAGGGGGAGTGCTGTGCGGTGGAGGCATGACGTGATGTTGGCCAAGGGTGCGGCTATCGATGCCTTGCCCTGGCTCGGGCTCATGGTTTTCGTGGCGTGGGCCGTCTTAGGCTTTTTTGCCAGCTAAAGGGTTGCTGCGAGTATGACAGATGTCGCGTCACAAATGTCGTGCGGGCGCAGCAAGCCCAAGCCCGTCGATCTCAGACTCAGATCCTCTGCTCCTGCACGCGATACCGCTCCAACGCCTCCTTAGCCATCTCCCTCGCCTCGTCGAACTCGAGCTCACGGCGGTCATATGCCAGGGCATACCAGTCCTCACGTGTAGTGCCTTTCAGAATCCCGCCAAGTATCGTCTCGGGTCCCTGCCGTTTCAACTCCTTGATGGAGCCGGCCTCAAAGCGATCGGCCACCTGCAGGATCGCCACATATTGAGTTGTCGTTCTCTTCCACTCGATTATTCGAAGCATCGCCACGCTTCCAACCTAAAGTACCAGACTTGCTCTTGCCACGTTCGTCGCTATGCGCCGTGGTCCAAGGCTACTCAATCATAGCACCCATTGCGAGTCCGGTCAACGCCTATGACTGCCGATTCTGTGTTAGTGAAACAGCCCTTCACCGCGCAGGCGCCAGGGTTTTTGACCCTTTGCGACGTCTTGGACCGAATCCGCCATAATTGGCTATTGCAATTAGCAGGGAAACGTGCTACAGTTCCCACTATGCAAGCGAATCTGCGGTTGCTTCTAGCTGTCACAAGGCTACTAGACATCCATTGAGAGGTGGGCTGATGCGGATACCAGTTGTCATCGCGGTAGTCGTAGTTGTCACGTACTTCTCTTTCCCGATGTTGGGAGCTTTTCCCCAAACGGTCTCAAATGCCTACCTACCGCCGTCCTATCCAAACCCCGCGGTGTTCATCCCTTCTGTGTTTTACAACGCGGGCCTACTGCCCACACCCACCCCGACTCCCACGCCAACACCTACCCCAACCCCGAGCCCGACCCCCGCATCATACCCCGCGCCGCCAAGCGGCCTCCAATAAAGATTTCCCCGAGACGCCATAACACCAATCTGTAGCGCAGGGGCTTGTCCCCTGCTCGGAATCCCTTGCATGGCAATGCTCGTCCGAATGCCCGTTGCCACAAACGCTTCGCCGCGATTCGCTCGACGACAAGGGGGATTGCCGTCGTTCTGTGCCGACAAATTAGCCCGAATTTCCTAGTTGACGAGGTGACGGCTAAGCACTAGCATATCACTCTGAGGACAGGAATCAGTCATGTGAATCTGATTGAGGAATCTAGGGATGAGGCAGGATGTGCGCACGGGGGAGAGGTCCAGCCGCGGGCAGTTGCCTGCCCGGGATAAAGGACAGCAAGGCCAGAGTCTGGTTGAGCTTTCTCTGGTGATTCCCGTTTTGCTGATGGTCACGATTGGCACGGTTGACTTTGGCCGAATCATGTACGCGTACGTTACCGTGGTGAACGCAGCGAACACCGCTGCTCAGTACGCTGCCACGAGCACCATCGCGTCTGCCGATACCGCCGGTATCAACGCGGTGGCGTTGAACGACGCGGCTGCGCTGATACCTCAGCCAGCCGTGATCATCTCCAGTCCGACCGACGATGGCCAGGGGGATGGCTTCAAACAGATTACGGTGAGTGTGCTCTACACTTTCACCTTGATCTTCCCTGCCCCGCTCGGTCTATCTCCCGAGATACCAATCTCCCACACCACGACGATGAGAGTGGTGCCAAAGTCGTGAGTGAGTTGCTTCTGATTGACGGTGACCACAACGCTCAAGGACGTGGCGAAAAGGGTCAAGCTGTGGTGGAGTTTGCCCTCGCCGCGGGCGTTCTGTTTATGCTGATGATCGGCTCGATAGATATCGGGCGAGCGATCTGGAACTATGACACTCTGGCCGAGGCGGTCCGTGAGGGGGCACGGTTTGCCGCGATCAACGGGTATAATTCAAGCACGCCGACGGGCCCCCCAAATTCAACCAATTACACGGCAGGACCTCCCGGCCAGGATAGCGGGGTCACCAGTGTCGTGCGCAACTACGCATTCGGCATGGCCCCTGCCAGTATCTCTGTTTTCGCCTCCTGGCCGTCTGGCGATAACCTCATTGGCTCGTCCGTCGTCATCACCGCTAGCTACTCCTTCCAGCCGTTGACGACACTCGTGGTTGGTCGTCCATTTACCTTGACCGCGGCTTCGGCGAGAACTATCTTGAGGTAGCGCTGTTATGAAGAGAAACGGCTTCCCCGGTTCCCGTGGTGAGCGGGGCCAGGTAATGATCCTTGCGTCGGTGGCTTTGACGGCAATGCTCGCCATCCTGGCGCTTGTGATCGATCTCGGCTACCTCTACGCCGAACGGCGGTCTGAGCAAAGGGCTGCCGATGCCGCGGCCTGGGCGGGAGCATTGGCGCTCCCGATTGTGGGAGAGGCTAAAGCGCGCAGCGACGCGCTGTATTTCGCCCAAGTCAACGGCTTCACGAACGACGCGACAACCACCGTGACCGTGAATATTCCGCCGATAAGTCCACCGGCCAAGCAAGCGTATGATAGCACCTACGTCGAGGTGATCATTACCCGGCAAGTCGAGACCTTCTTCGCCAAAGTCCTGAGTAGGTTCAATACCAGCGCCACGGCCTACGCGATCGCTGCCAGCAACCAGTGGGTTAACTACACGCTGTTTGTCATCGACAAAACGGCGAGTCCCGCGCTATCGCTCGGCAACAGCACCGTCCTTCACGTGAACGGTGGATCGATAGCCGTGAACTCGTCGGCCGGAGGCAGCTACGGGGCCATCAATAATAACGGGACCCTTGTCGCCTCTAACAGGATCGATAGCGTGGGCACTTACACCGGCAGCGGAACCGCTTCACCCGCGCCCACAAGAATATCCGTGCCAATTGCCGATCCCTTTGCGACCACGCCTCGGCCTTATTATGATGCCACGTATAAGATATACCGCATGCCCGACGGCACGCCGCTGGTCGATCGTTCCGGCAGTTATAACACCGCCAACACCGTTAACCCGACATCCAACGTCACGCTTTACCCTGGCACGTACTGGGGCGGCTTTCGCTTGAATTCCTCTTCGGTGACCGTTCAGCTTCAGCCTGGCCTTTACGTGATGGCTGGAGGCGGCAGCGGCGGCGGGTTTTACGCGAACGGCGGCACGGTCCAGGGG
>JACPRP010000111.1 GCA_016189905.1 Chloroflexota bacterium
GAGTACCCCCGTACTATGGACCGCTCTCAAGTCCTTATGTTAAGTTAATTGCTTGAATAGACCGAACGGTTCGCTCTCACCGAGATCGTTCCGTGCATAATCGTTCCGTGGAAGAATAAGTCTCTCGCGACGTGGCGCCTCTTCGAGCCGTGAGGCTGGGTACATTCTGAGGCCCGCTAGAAAGGCAACACAATGGGAAGAAACTTGCTGAAGCTGGCGAACAAACCACTTGCGATGCTGATCATCGCAACACTCCTACCCCTGGCGGCATGCGCTCAGGTCTCCCCGGCTGCCAAGACTAATAGCGCGGCGCCGAGCACTGGCGCCGCAGGCAAATCTGATGCTGCGCTGTCGCAGCTCAACTATCTGCACACGGATGGGGCAAACATTGTCGATTCTCAGGGCAACGTCGTGAAGCTGACCGGCGTGAGCTGGTTTGGAATGGAGACCGATACGCTTGCGCCCCACGGGTTATGGGCCCGCAACTACGAAGAGATGTTAGACGAAATCGTGAAAGAAGGCTTCAATACTATCAGACTTCCCTTCTCCAACGAGATGTTCGATTCCAATCTGACGCCTCAGGGCATCGACTTCTATCTGAATCCTGATCTTAAGGGGCTCAGCGCTACCGAGATCATGGACAAGATCGTCACCGGCGCTGGCGAGCGCGGGCTGAAGGTCTTGCTCGACAGGCATCGCCCAACCGCCGGCAGCCAGTCCAAGCTCTGGTACACTGACGAAGTGAGCGAAAGCCAGTGGATCGCGGATTGGCAGTTCCTGGCCAAACGCTATTTAGGAAACGACACCGTCATCGGCGCCGACCTGCATAACGAGCCGGCAGGCGACTCTACGTGGGGAACAGACGATCCGAAAACCGACTGGCGGCTGGCAGCGGAAAGAGCTGGCAACGCCATCCTCGACGTCAACCCGCGCTGGCTCATAGTCGTCGAAGGAATCGAGAAGAGCGAGGACAATTTTGGCAACGTCATGGGCTGGTACTGGATGGGCGGAAGCCTACAGTGGGCCCGTGTGTATCCGGTTCGGCTTAAAGTGCCCAACCAACTGGTCTACAGCGCGCATGATTACGGGCCAAATGTCTATGAGCAGGGCTGGTTCAGCGATCCGGAATACCCGAACAACCTGGCGGGGATCTGGGATCACTACTGGGGCTATCTGGCGAAAAATGGCACCGCGCCAGTCCTCCTTGGCGAGTTCGGTGGCAGATCGGTCGGCAACGACACCGAAGGCATCTGGCAGCGCACGCTCATCAACTATCTCAAGGATAGCGGGATGAGCTACACCTACTGGTCCTTCAATGGGAATTCCGGAGACACTGGCGGGATACTGGGAGACGATTGGAAATCGGTCGACGAGGCCAAGCTCGCCATGCTGGCCGGCTATCAGGATAAGCTGCTCGGCAACAAGAATCCAAACGCCGTGGATAAGTCGGCGGTCGCGGGGCAGCGGCCCGATTTAAGAGCGATCAAAGGGCTGCATATGGATACCCAAAAGGCTAAGTGGACAAAGACCTTGATGCCTGAGCTCCACGTGGCTAATCGCTCGCTCGATCCGATGGACATCTCTAATCTCGAGATGCGCTACTGGTATACTGCCGACGGTGCAGCAGGCCGCTATGAACCGGGGAGTCAGAGCATCGCGATCGACGGCGTGAGAATCACGGGAACGAAGCAACAAATCGACGGGAGCAAGGTGAAGGCAGAACTGGTGGCGGACCCGCAAGGCGCCGCGTCAGTCGATCCCATCTATTACGTGAAGATCACCTTTGACAAAGGCGTTATCGTCCCGCCAAGGGACTCGCTGGCGGTCAAGGTGCGCGTCAGCAAGAAAGACGGCACCACTTACTTTCAGGATAACGACTACAGTCGCAGGGAGTATCACTGGTATACGGAGTGGGATCAGGTCGCAATCTACCGCGATGGCAATATGATCTGGGGAATGGACCCGTATCAGTTCAAGGCCCTGGCGAAACAGAAGGAGATGCAAAGAGAGCAGCGAGAGAAAGAGGCCAGGAAGGCGACGGCCAACGACGGCGGCTGGCTGAATCTGCCGAAACTCTGGTGATAGTCTGGATCAGGGGACAATAGGAACCCCAGGTTATTGACCTGGCGTCTAGATTAAGCCAATCTACAGATGACAAGACGCCAAGAAGGTTCTAACCTGTGAGGGATGGGTGGAGGATGAGGAAGTAAGGTTCCTATTGTTCCCTGATCCTGCGGTCGTCGCGCATCTTACAGGTCCCGCAGCAGCCTCGTCTTTCCTACCTCGAACTCCTGCTCACTGATCGTCCCCTGGTCCCTGAGCGCGGCCAGCTTGGAGATTAGACCTGGAATCTGGTCGGTTTCTCTCTGGTCGCCCCGCTCTAATTCCTGTTTGGCTTCGAGCATCGCGCCTTTGAAGGCAAGCGGTTGGGCGAGGTGATGGAACTGATTGCCGGCTGTCTCGCTGGCCGTCAGGATATCTAGATCACCGAATCCGAGGATACGTCCAATCAAGCTCTGTCGCAGCATCACGTCATTCACTTTTTCGAGCGACGAATCGATGACGTGTTTCGAGAGAACTCCGCTGAGGTGAATCACCCGCAGGTTAGTCACGACATACTGTTCCGAGCTCCAACGAAAATAGTGGATGAGGATCGAAATCACGGGATAGGCCAGGAGGGCAACGACGATGCCCTCTCGCAGCAGGATCTGCTGGCTGGCTTGGAGGCCGAAATCAATCGAGCTGGTATAGAGGTTTACCAACACGGCCAGGACAACGGCAACTAGAAACAGAAGTATAGAAACCCACGAGCCACCGACAAACGCCGTCCAATGGCGTCTCGTGGAGAACGTGATAGTCTCGTTCTTACCAAGGAGTTTCTGCAAATAGCTCATTTCGCCTGCTCCTCGAAGGGTTGGGGGCCGTTTGCGGCCCCGGTGGTAACACTGTCCTCACGAAATATCGTACACATCCGGTTCATGGTTGTCAATGTGACGACGTTGACCTTTAAACGACGTGGATGTTATGATTGCCACGGCGGCAAGCGCGGAACGCGCTGCCACCTGAACGCGGATTCGTCCCCGAAAGGAGCATCTATAAATGATCCCTAACGACCGCTTTCTGCGGGCGTGTCGTCGTCAGCCGGTAGACCGTACTCCGATCTGGCTGATGCGCCAGGCCGGCCGCTATATGGAAGAGTACAGAGCGATTCGCGCCACCCACGGCTTCCTGGAAATGTGCAAGACGCCAGAGCTGGCCTGCGAGGTCACGCTGCAGCCAGTTGAACGGCTCGGCGTCGACGCGGCGATACTTTTCGCCGATATCTTACTGCCGCTCGAGCCCATGGGGCTGGCAATCGAATTCGCAGCGGATGAAGGACCGGTGATCCGCAACGCGGTGCGGAACACGGCGGACGTCGACCGCCTGCGGGTGATCGATCCTGAGGACTGCTGGTTTGTCCTCGAAGCCATAAAGCTGACGCGGAAGGAATTGGCGGGACGTGTCCCCCTGATTGGATTCGCGGGTGCGCCGTTTACTCTCGCCAGCTACATCGTCGAGGGCGGCGCGACACGCACATACAAGCTCTGCAAGACCCTGATGTATAATGATCCAGGCGCCTGGCATGCCCTGATGGATAAGCTTGCCGATGTCGTCACGGTGTACCTGAACTCGCAAATAGCGGCCGGGGTTCAAGCCATCCAGCTTTTCGATAGCTGGGTGGGCAACCTCGCGCCGCAGGACTATCGCGAATACGTGCTGCCACATTCCGCCAAGGTTTTCGCTAACCTGGACCGCAGCGTGCCACACATCCACTTTGCAAACCAGGCCGGAACGATGCTGGATCTGATCAAAGAAGCTGGCGGCGGTGTCATCGGGCTCGACTGGCGGATAGATATGGACACGGCGATCGCCAGGCTCGGAGATGATGTTGCTATACAAGGCAATCTCGACCCGATGGTCCTGTTCGCCAACCCTGACGTGATTCGGGAGAAGGCCAGAGGTATACTCGAGCGTGTTGGCGGCAGGCCCGGGCACGTCTTCAACCTGGGCCACGGCATTCAAAAAGACACGCCCGTGGAGCACGTCAAGGCACTGGTCGAAGCCGTGCACGAGATCAGCGCCGAGATCATCGGGAGAGGCTGAGATGTCGCGGATGGCAGTGCTGTTAATGGCGTTCGGGGGTCCCCGGTCGCTCGACGAAGTTGGGCCGTTTATGGCGAAGCTGATGGGACGTGAGC
This sequence comes from Chloroflexota bacterium, assembly GCA_016189905.1. Taxonomy (GTDB): domain Bacteria; phylum Chloroflexota; class UBA6077; order FW602-bin22; family JACPRP01; genus JACPRP01. The sequence continues at coordinate 4,239 of JACPRP010000111.1, forward strand.
CCGCGCCGCAGATCGTCGAGCGCGTCGCCGCGCGTTACCGCGTGATTGGCGGAGGCTCGCCGCTGCCGCGCATCGTCGACGAACAGGCCGCCGCTCTCGAGCGAGCGCTGGCAAAGGAAGGGAATCCGATCGTACGTCCCGCGTTCAAATACACCGAGCCATCGATAGCCCGCGCTGTGGCCGCCTTCGCTTCCCAGGGCATCAAACGAGTGATCGGCGTCAGCATGTCTCCACATTTCTCGCGAATCAGCACCGGCGCCTATTTCGAGGAACTGCGAGAGGCCGGCCGCCGGGATGGAGTGGAGGTCGGCGCCGCCGAGAGCTTTCACGCACACGCGGCGTTCCTCGACGGTATCGCCGAGAAGACATGGCAGGCGTTGTCGACGTGGGCCGATGACGACGGCGAGAGGCCGCGGCTCATATTCACGGCGCATAGCCTGCCAATGGAGTACATCAGGCTGGGCGACCCTTATGTCGAGCAACTTCAGCAGACTATCGCCGGCGTGATGCAGAGAGTGCCCGGTTATGTGTGGCATCTGGCCTACCAGAGCCGTGGATTCGGACAGGGCGAATGGCTAGAACCAGCGATCGAAGCAACGCTCGAAGAACTCGCCGCCTCGGGGCAGAAGCGAGTGGTGCTGAGCCCGCTTAGCTTCACCTGCGATCACATCGAAACGCTTTACGATATCGACGTCGCGATAGCGAGCAAAGCCAGGTCCCTCGGAATGGGGTTCGCCCGAGCGGAGGCGTTGAACGCCTCCAGCTCATTCATCGCCACGCTGGCCGCCGTCGTGCGGCCGCACCTTGCATCGCTCGAGCGAGAGAGGTGAGTTTCAGGCTATGGCAAACGTAATCATCGTCGGTGGCGGAGCAGCAGGGTTAGCTGCTGCCTTCGCTCTGAAGCGGGCGAAAGACGGCGGCAACCCGATCGAGTGGATGCTTCTGGAAAAAGACAATCGCCTCGGCGGGAAGATATTGACGGAGAGGCGAGATGGCTTCATCATCGATGGGGGTCCAGACTGCTATCTAACCGAGAAGCCGTGGGTTGGCCAGATGGCCGAGCGCCTCGGCATTGCCGATCATCTGCTGTCGAGCGACGACGACAAGAAGAAGACCTATATTTATTCGCGGGGCAATCTCCACGAACTGCCAGATGGCGTGTGGATGATGGTTCCGACGAAGTTCACGCCCTTCATCACAAGCCCACTGTTCTCGTGGCCCGGGAAAATACGCATGGGGATGGATCTGATAGTCCCCAAGAGTAGGAACATCGACGACGAGACAGTGGCCGATTTTGTGAAGCGACGTCTGGGAACGGAATGCCTCGAGAAGCTCGCGGAACCGATGATTGGTGGCGTCCACGCGTCCGATCCCTATCGCATGAGCCTCAAGGCGACGTTTCCGCGCTTCCTCCAGATGGAGCAGAAGTACGGTAGCCTGATCCGCGCATTCCTCGCGGCGCGCAGAAAAGCTCCTCCTCCCTCGACCAAAGCGGAAGCGCCGAAGCGTACCTACTTCACCACATTCCAACTGGGCATGCAGGAGATAACAGACGGAATGGCCGACGCCGCGGGGCGAGACAGGCTGATAACCGGCGCCAAAGTCGTGCGCATCAAAGCCGGCGGCGTGAAGCCCGGCTACATTGTCCAGACGGCGGTTGGCGATAGCTACGCCGCCGACGCCGTAATCGTCTCCGCCGAGGCGCATCTGACCGCTGACATTGTCGCCGACCTCGACGACCAGCTCGCGGCATCGCTGCGCTCGATTCCCTGGACTTCTGCCGCCACCGTCTCTCTGGCCTACCGTGAGGAGCAGATCGGGCAGAGCCTTTGTGGATTCGGATTCTTAGTGCCTGCTTCGGAGAAGCGAAAGATCTCAGCCTGCACCTGGTCGTCGACGAAATGGCCAGGCCGCGCACCTGCGAAGCACGCTCTGCTGCGCGCCTTCGTCGGCGGTGCACAAAATCAGCATCTCGTCGATCAGGACGACGAGGAAATGATGAGAATGGTGCGCTCCGAGGTGAGGGATATTATGGGAATCAGTGGCGAGCCCGCGTTTGGGCGTGTCTTCCGCTGGGTCTATGGGATGCCTCAGTACACTCTGGGCCACTTGCAGCGGATCGAGCAAATCGATTCCAGATTACGGGATCACGCGGGGCTATTTCTTTGCGGAGCGTCGTACCGGGGTATCGGCACTGGAGACGTGATGAACTCTGGCGAAGGTGCGGCAGGCAAGGCCATCGAGTTTCTGGTCGGAAAGGGCATTGATTACGCCGAGATGGCGTCTGGCAGAGAAACGGACATGCCACGTTAGCGCGTTTTCCTACTCAGGAAGGGCTCACCTAGCATCTAAGTGTAATCAAGAACTGCTGTAGGACAGCTGCGCTAGGGCCTCTCTGCCCTAGCGCAGCTGTTTCCCACCATCTAAAGTTGGCAAGCCTCGCTCAGATCAGAACGACCGGGGGCAGCAATGTCTACCGGTAGATGACGGTGTAGATGCCGTTGCCGCCGAAGTAAGTCAGGGCCACGCCAGCCAGCAACAGGACCACGTTGATGATCGTATCAAACCTCGCTCGCGTCTGGCTGACCACCACTGCCTGGGCAACCGCGCCCGCCGGTATGTCACGCTTCGTAAGACGGACAGCCGCGGTCGTCAGCAAGAAGACCCCGAGCCCTACCGCAGCCCAAAGAAAAACGAACGCCATTGCAAGTCCTAGCGGATTCATTGTTTCTACCTCCTTAGTCGTCTATTTGGTATCCCCGTCGATCAGGTATCGTCTTCGATCCCGAATCGTCTCTGATTTCCTATCATCTTTGATTGGCCGACCGGCTTCCTTCCAATGTCATCCTACACCCATAGGTATGCGCCAACAATCGTTCAACGGCTCCATTTGAGGGCCCAGAAAAGCTCTATGTTGTCCAATACCCGCGTTTGACAGGTTCGCCCCAAATGGAGCTAGGGTACTATGCCCTGCACAAGACAGTGTATCTTTGGGTGGGTTTGGCCCCGCGCAACGGTGCCATAGTGCATTCGATGGCCTGCCTTGATGGCCTTTTTTGGCTTGACAATGGGAGGGGCTTGTGATAGTCTCAGTCCGTCCAGCAGCACTGGCACCTCGCCGTTCCGATGACTTATACCGAGCGAGGACCTGGCGCAGGTGCTCCTCACGATTTCCCTTGCCCTAGGGCGTCCCACCTACGGGATCCCACAAAGCGAGAGAATAGGGCCAGAACACAACCCAAGAAGTATCAGGATGATGCAGTAGCACGAGGGAGGGTGATCATATGAAAGATCGCAGTTCAATCCTTGGCTGGGCCACCGCGTGCCTTTTCCTCACGACGTTTGCGTTCTCAGCCTACAGTGTTTTCTTGCCGTCATTGCTGCAAGAATTCAACTCATCGCGCGCCGACGCGACAATGCCGTTTGCGATAGCGATGTTCTTCTGGGGAGCGCTGCAGCCGATATCAGGGGCCCTGGCCGACAGTCGGGGAACACGACCGGTGATTCTTATGGGTGTCTTTCTTATGGCCATGGGATTCATAGCGATGGGTTTTTCCCAGACGCTCTGGCAGATATCCCTCGGGTTCGGCCTGCTGGTCGGCGTCGCGACGAGCGCGTGCGGCTCAATCACGTTTTCGCTGCTGGTTTCCAAGTGGTTTCCAGGAAGCAGGCGTGCCTCGGCGGTCGGGCTGCTTCAGGGGGCGCAGCCACTCAGTCCGATGATTCTGGCACCAGTTGTGTTTATCGTCATCACGACTCTGGGCTGGCGAACTGCCGCCGTGGGACTGGGGCTACTCCTGCTGCTCGTGGGTCTGCCGATAGCCTATTTCAAGCTTAACGATCCGAAAGGAGAGGCAAGCTACGGGTCCACCGCGCCAGCGCGCAGCGGATGGCAAGAGATCAAAGGTATGATGCAGTATCCTGCCTTGCGAAACCTGTTCATCGCCCGGTTCGCGTGTGGCTTGAGCTTCATGCTCATTCCAAATCTGGCCACAGCGGCCATTGCCGCTGGATTGTCAGAAACCGAGGGCGCCCTTGCCGTCAGCCTTTACGGGGCGGCGGGTGCCGTGGGCTCGCTAGCCGCCGGCTACGTGGCCGATCGCTGGGGTCGAGTTCCAACGCTGGTGACGACGTATCTCGTCCGCGGCTTCGGGTCAATTATTCTCGCACTCTTCACCATGAACAATCCGGTGTTGTTCTTCCTGGCTGTGATTCTCGCGGCCGGACCTATCTTCGGGACGGTTTCCATCAACAACGTTCAAGCCTTCGAACTGACTAAGGCCAAGAATGCCGGCTTTATCCTGGGAATCGGCTTCGTGCTCCACCAGGTTGCCGCATCGATCGGACCATACGCAAGTGGCATCGCGTTCGACTTGACAGGCACTTATCGCTGGGCATTTTTGGCTCTGGGAGTGGTACTCATCCTGGCAACTATTCCGGCTTCTCGCACCGGAGAGGCAAAGCCAGCCGCCTACGCGAAGGCGACCACGCAGGCTTTGGACGCGAGCTGATGCTGAACTTCTATGCAAACGGCCCCCTGGTGGGGGGCCGATAGGACATCGATCAGGTTGCACGTTGCCAGCCTACCGTGTAATCCACGATGCGGTAACAGCGGCTCTCGTCGGCTGCAAGAGGCTTTCGTAGTAGCTGACCAGGGACGAGGCGACATTCATAACGTCGAACTTAGAAGCTCTATCTTCGGCGGCGCGCCCCACCCGCATGTCGTGCTCGTCGTGTTCCAGGCACCATAGTATCTTCTCCTGCAACGCCAGGTCATCTCCTGGCGGCACGAGATAGCCCGAGACCCCATCCTCGACGATCTCCTCGAATCCCGACCCACTCGTCAGAATAACGGGTCGGCCCAGGCACATCGTCTCGAGACACACAAAGCCAAAGGCCTCCCAGAGTGATGGCAGGACCACCAATCTCGCCTGCGCTACGATGGGGAACAACTCCGCCTGCGGCAAGCTTTCTGAGAACACCAACCGGTCGGCAAACGCCGCGCACTGGTCTAAGACATACTGGCGCATCGATCCTCCGGCGTATTGATGGTTTGCGCCTACGAACACGACTCTCAGTTCTGGGTGCTTCTGCAGAACTTGCGGCAGCGCCCTGGCCAGAATGTGTACCCCTTTTCGTTCCTCAAGTCGCCCGTAGTAAAGCAGGTAATTCAGTCCCCTGAAGTCTGCCGTCGGCATCACGGACTTAAACGAACGTATCCATTCAAGATCCATGCTGTTTGGGATCACTTTCACACGCGATAACTGAATGCGCCAGTCGTCAGAAACCACCCTGGCCAAGGCGCTCGTCGAGGAAATTATGCCGGCGCTGTTTTTCACCTGCACCCGCTCCATGAAGTTCAAGATTCTCGATGTTGGACTCTTGCTAGAGCTGTTCAGTCTCTCAACCAGATAGGATGGTGTAGCGAGGCGACTCACCAACGGAACTCTCGGATGGAGCGAATACCAGAACGCCTCACCCGACCATTCGCTTGCCTGGACGATGTCGAACAGGTCTCGGAGGCGGCTTATCTCTCTAGCTACGCGGTAACTATGGAGCAAATATCCCAACGAACGAAACCGCAAGTCGCGTTCCGGACCGCGGTGGATAACCACGGCTTCGTCCATTTCGATTCTTGGCGCGCCAGGACCTACTGTTATCACGTGCACGAAGTGCCCAAGCCGGCTCAGCGCGTGAGCAACGTTATGCGTGTAGGTCGCGATTCCGCCAACGTGGCGCCCTGGTGGATACTCCTGAGAGATCAAGCAGATATTCACGACTTCACCGCCTTCGAAGAATTGGGGCGAAAATACTCGCGATAGTAGTGGTCACTTCGGTCGGTATTGAAACTGTTCAGAACCGTCCCGACAATGTTGGCGTTGACACCTTGTAGTTGCGCGATCACACTCCGCAGATCCCGCGTCGTTGTACGGCCAGACCTTGCCACAACTACCACTCCATCGAAAAGTGGCGCAATCAGCGAAACGTCAGCCATCAACAGCGACGGCGGTCCATCGACCAGCACAAGGTCAAACATCCGCAGTAACTCCTTTAGAACTTCCTCCACTGATCTTGGGTCAAGCGCTGCGTCGGGACTGGGAGGAAGAGGCCCGCTCGTCAGCACCTTCAGATTTCCGAATCTTGTCGGCTGCAACAGGGAGCTCACAAGCTCTTCGCGCAATAGCGCCTGGCTGAGGCCTTTCTGATTGCGAAGATCAAAGATCTTGTGGAAGCAGGGCCGACGGAAATCAGCATCCACCACTGCAACCCTTTGGTTCGCCTGCGCCATCACTGCTGCCAGATTCGCGACTATGGTCGACTTTCCCTCGGACGGGCTCGCGCTGGTGAACAGTAATGTCCTGGTCGGGTTCTCGCCACTCGAGCTCTGAAGATTCGCCCGCAGTAGTCGGAAGGACTCAAGCGCGTGCTTCGCGAGTGGCTTGGCAATGACGATCTCTGGGACTCCGTTCTTGACCTGCAACCTGGGAACCGTTCCGAGGACGCCCGTTTGAATAACCTGCTCGAGATCCTCGGTGGTGCGGACTGCCTTGTCCAAAGCCTCTGCCAGGAAAGCTAGGCCAATACCGGCCAGCAGTCCCAACAACGCGCCCAATCCAATATTCTGCGTACGGTTTGGCTTAACTGGCAGTTTGGATGCCTCAGCGGGCTCGACAATTGTGATGCTGTTGGCCTGAACAGTCTCTCTCAGACGCGACTGTTCGTATTCCCTCAGAAGCGTCCCATATATCTCTTCCAATATCCTTACTTTGCCAGCCGCGCTGGCGACGTCGACCTGGCCAGCCGTCCCCGTTTGCGCCGCCGACAGCGCCAGTCGGGCATTGCCCAACTCATTTTGGATGCTCGTCAACTGCTCGGCAAGCATGGCCTGGGGGCTGCGCCCGCCACTTGGCCGCTGGTTCAGCTCCATCGCCAGATCGACCATGGTCGAAGTTATGCGCTTGGCTTGCTCTTTATCAGGATCCTCTACAAGTATTCGGATCAATTCGGTATCTCGAATCGCCTCGATCTTGATTCTCTTGTCCAGTCCCTCCTGGGAAATGCCGAGACGGCTGGCCACGGCATCTCTGATCGGCCAACTCGTCAGTATCTTGATATAAGTGTTGGTGGCTCGCTCGGCGTAGACGAGCTCGGAGTAGTCTATCGTCCCGATAACCGGTGGGGTTATGCGCAACATCGCCGAACCCTGGTAGATTGGGGTCATAACGTAGGTGATAGCCGCGGCAGCCGCGATCGCCAGGACAAAAGTGATCCCGATGACGAGCCTGCGTCGCAACAACACCTCAAAGTAGTCTTTGAGTTCCATCAATCCCCCTCAATCAACATCACCGTCTCGTGGGATACGCGGTGCTTATGGCGATCACCGCAGCAACCATACGTCCATGTCAATCCAATAGCCGCAACTTGTTACCGGCGGAATCAGTTTGCGGCTGCGGTCCTCTCGCCCTCATGAAGCTTGAGAAAAGCATTAACGACCTCGGGATCGAACTGCTTTCCCGCCGCGTCCTCGATGTTCTTTATCGCCAATCCTGGTTGGAGCGGTGGCCTATATGGCCGCCCTGAGATCATTGCATCGTAGGCATCCGATACTGCGAGGATTCTCGCGGCAATTGGGATGCTGGCGCCGGCTAAGCCAAGCGGATACCCGGTACCATCATATCTTTCGTGGTGATGAATCACTGGCTGCACGAGCGAAGCGAGGGCTCTAACGGTGCTGATCGATCGAGAGCCGTTGATCGGGTGTCGCCTGAGAAGGCTTAGCTCATCATCACTTAGATCTGCAGGCTTGGCAAGAATCTCTTCTGGCACCGCTGCCATCCCCAGATCGTGAAGCAGCGCAGCGTAATACAACATCTGTAGATCATACTCTGGCAGGCCCATCAACTGGCCGATCGAGAATGCCTCAGCAGCCACTCGTCGTGAATGATCTGCGAACTGCCAGTGTCGGTGCTCTGTAAGGTCAACTATGGCTTCCAGGGTGCCGACAAAACCGGCGTCTAAAGCTGCCGCTCGCTCATGTTCCCGCTGCAGCCGGCTCGACATCTCATCCGCGAGAGAAATCGCCCGGCCTGCCTCGACCGACAGGTGTTCGACCATCATTTCAACCGAAGCCAGAGCCTTCCTCAGCTCCGTGGGTATCTCCCCCTGAGCCGTGAACATCGCCTCGATTCGACCAATCTCAGCGAACGTGGCCTCTCGTGTATCCGCTACCCTGGCCTGGACTACCCGGGCCCTTTCGTCAACGCTCTGCCACGCTTTTGGAAAATCTAGCTGTATGTTGAACCGCTCCCGATAGCGAATCGACATAGTTCCGCCAATGGCGCCAAGCAACTGTCGGGCGAGGTGAAAGCCAAGCCCGAGGCTGCCGTGATTCGGGGTTGGCGTCTTCTTGGGGCGATAGAAGCCGCGAAACGATCTGGCAAGCTCGCGTCTGCTAAGGCATAAGTTGTCCACCACAAGAGTGAGCCGGACCTGGGAATCCGTCTCGGCCACATCCATTTTGATGCTAGCCCCCCGAACCGAATACTCCGCAATGGCGAAAAGCGTATACGTCAGGATCTGGCAGAGTTTGCGTTCGTCGACAACGATCCGACCGATATGGTCTGCCCCGTTGATTTCCAGTTGAATGCCTTTTTCCCTCGCAGCCCCCTGGACCGATTCGGCCACCTGCTTCAAGACATCGGCCAGGTCCACGGTTTCCAGGCGCATGATTGCGCCACCCTGTCTCAGGTCGTGAAACACCGCCAACTGAGAGATGCTGTCTGAGAGGTGGTGCGCGTGTCTCTGCAGCACAATCAGATGTTGCTGCTGTTCTGCGGTCAGGTTCAGCTGAGCAGTCTGAATCAGATAATCCAGCGTGCTTTGGACCAGGGTCGCCGGCACACGCAACTGATTGGTCACGAAATAGGCAAAATCTGCCGGGTCCTGGTGGGCTCGTGCCGCTCCTCGACCAAACAGCATCGCTCTGCCGTGTCTACCGGCGCGAGCCAGTGAAGGCTCCAGGATTAGATCGCCTCTTCTTCTGTTAAAGTAATAGGTGGATTCAGATATGGATTTTGCAAACTCCCTAACGTCGCTCGCCTCGCGCCTCATCGCCACCATATCGGCGGCCTGTCGATTCTCGCTCATGGTCACACCGATCGACAGGGTCATAATCGGATAGCGTCCGGTATATCCGAGGGGGTATTCACATTCCACATACCCTCTGAGCGCGTCTTTCTGCGTGTAAAGGTTGATAACGCTGTGATCGAATTTCGTGACTATTCCCTGACACAGCGCCTGGCTCTTTTCCGGAGAGCTAATCAGGTAGAAATCATCCTCGCCCACATGTCCGACAAAATCGTCCTCGTTGCCGCAAAGCCTGACCGTCTCGCGAAGGATGCGTGCCAGGAGACGGACGGCATAATCCGCCCGCTGCGCGCCGTAGATTCGACGAAATGGCCGCAGTGAGTTTATGTCGATGTTCAGCAGGGCAAAGCATCTTCGCTGAACCATTCGCGTCAGCAGCTCGTGCTCGAGCCATCGCGATCCAGGGAGCTTCGTCATCGCGCTCACATCCATCTCGTAAGGGAGATTCGAGATGAATGACTTCACGTACTCGATTGCTTTGCTAGGGTCGAACGGCTTGGTAACGTATTCGAAGGAACCTTCGAGAATCGAGCATACTCTATCCTCATAGGCCATGTCGACCAGGAGTAGCACGGGGATGTGCCTGGTGGAATCGATCTGTCTTAGTTTCTGACGTAAGCCGATACCTTTCATCTCCGGCGCAAACACGTCGGCTATCACGATATCAGGGATCTCGCTCGAAGCCACGTGGATAGCATCCTCGACGCTGGACGCCAACAGCACTTCCAATCCCGCGTCGGTTAAACCCGCGGTCAGTATCTGCACGGTCGCAAGATCATCGTCGAGTAACAGCGCTTGTCTTTTCGTATGACTCAAATTCACCGCTCCCACTCTGGTTCAACCTGCACCTTACTTCCTTCGAAAAGCACGGCGATGATGCCGATCGACAGTAAGGCCAGCCAGGATAGCGTACCCAGGAGATACAACAAGACATCCATCAAACGGTATCCCCAGGTATCTCTCTCAGGGATCTCACCAAAGGGCTCGTCTAACATCCGTCACCCCTAAGCTAAAAAGGCAAGTTGCTTTGGAAAACGATGTAACGAAAGCGTGCGCTCAAGGGATCGCGTATCGTTGTCTCACCTACAGCGGTTGGCGCAAAGGTTGGCGCATCGCTGTTCGCCGGTGGGAAGCGATGAATCGCGCCCCAACAAATTGTCGGCGAGCCGCCAAATTGACGGCGGTACTACAAATTGATGGCGATCCAGTGCTTTCGCAAAATGCTCCAAGAGACAGTTGAGATAGCCGAGAAGTCGCACCGCTAGTAATACGTTACATCACGGAAGTTGGAACCGTGGTCAGAAGCAGGTTAGAATGCGGTTAGATCGAACTGGCACCAGCTCTGCATCCTTGACAACAAGGCAAGCGTGATATATTTTAGAATAGAGGGAACTGAAACACTTCAAGGGTCTGGGTCGAGTCGCCATAACCTGATCGGGGAAAGGCGACAAAGGGACACGCCCAGGGTCTTTAACCGTAATAGCCAGCCGCCACCAGGATGAGTGTGGGGATGGCTGCCCGAGCGTAGAGCAGACGGCGCAAAAAAGGGCAGTCTTTTGGGGTAGCCAGGAGACAGCGGCTGATTCTAGAAGACTCGCCTTTTTCTTTGTCCTGGCCCGTCACTCGCAACCACCAGCGCACCGCTAGCGCACGATCAGATAGGACCGGTAGGGATGGAATGCAATATAGAATCTTGATAGTGGACGACGACCACGACCTGCTCACACTGTTGACAAGTTCACTGCAACGAATCGGGTTCCGCATATTGACCGCAGAAACTGGTCAGGACGGTCTCAAGCTATTCTATAATGAACGGCCGGATCTGATCATTCTGGACATATCCTTGCCGGGCATGGATGGCTGGAAGGTTTGCGGCCGGATCAGAGAGGTCTCTGACGTGCCTGTATTATTGCTGACCGCGAGGGCTGAAACCAGCGATCGGATTCGCGGACTTGATTTAGGTGCCGATGACTACATCACCAAACCGTTCGAGTTTCGGGAATTACTGGCTCGCGTCCGTGCCATTCTTCGTCGCTCGAACAATACGCTCGCGCCGAGAAAGATCGCAGTCTTCGATAACGGTGAACTGCACATCGATTTCGATGCCCACGAAGTGATGGTTCGCGGCCAATCAGTGCACCTTACCCGTCGTGAGTTTCGCCTTCTTTCCTGTCTGATAGAAAACCAGGGACGGGTGCTCACCACCCAGCAATTGCTGGAGCAGGTCTGGGGGCCTGAGTTTATCGACGAAGTGGGCTACGTGAAGCTATACGTTAGATACCTGAGGACCAAGCTTGAAGAGGAGCCAAGCAACCCAAGGCTTATCCTCACCGAGCGAGGCGTCGGCTATCGTTTCACGCGCGACCTGGCCGTGAAGGGGTAGCTAGTTTTCGAGGTAGGGCAGGTAGATGCTGTGGCCCTGGTTGGCCAGCACGGTGTCGTCGATGGAGACGTTGGCCGATGGATCGTAGGTCTTGCCGGTTGGCGGGGTTACGCCCGTAACACTCAGGCGATAAGGCCCCGGGCTGGCGGTGGTGCTGCCTGGCAGACTGAAGGAAGCCCGTCCACTGGTATCTACGGCCGACCTGTAGGTGCCTATTACCTTTCCATCAGGGGCCAGGACCTCTGTCGAAACACTGGCGCCCGCCAGGTGATAGCGTGAATCCGTTCCGTCCGCGAGCTGAACCTTCCAGTATATTGGCGTGCCAGCGTCAACGCTGGTGATTCGTGGATCGCCCAGCGCCGACGTGCTGTAAACCCCACGCACATGAACCCGTGATGGGTCGCCAACGCGCACGACACGAGCCCTGGTCTTAGCTTGCCCGCCGCCATCGGCGATCCTGACCTCGATCGTGTGAACCCCTGTGAGTCCCCGAGCGTCCCAAGCGGCCTGATAAGTGGACCCAGCAACGCGATTCATGGGAACGTAGCTGGATCGATTGATAGGGTCTAAACGGTATTCCACGCTGGCCACGCCGACGTCGTCGCGCGCATCTACGGTCACCGTGTTTTGCGCCGAAGGAATGACTATCGAACTGTTAGGGCCAGGCGCGGCGGGATCGACGATATCCAGCCCCGGGGCAGCGTCGACCGGGTTCGCGGCGTCGCTTACCACAACCCTGACCATTCCCATCGCGACATCCACCGATCTCTCGATCAGCGAGCCGGCCACACGATCGCTGAAAAGATAGTTGTCCGCGGCATAGATATCCAGCTTGTTATCCGACCAGGGTGAGCTCAGCTTAAAGGTGAAGGTCCGCGTGACGGGCGTGGTGCCACCCTCAAAATTGCTCACCAACACTTGAACGCTCGCTCCCAGACGTATGGCGCTAACCTCGAACTGCCCAGTTCCCGCAGGGGAGATCACATCTACCGGATACTGGTCACCGTCCAGATTCTGGAGCCACATCTGGTGCTGGGAATAAGCGCCCGCGCTGTGCAAGGAGACGCTGACAAGTGGAGGGCCATCCTGGGTTGGCTGATAGTTAGCGATGGAACTGTTGAAGTTATCCGAATAGCCATCATCGTGTCCCAAAGGGTCACTCGGGCTGGGATGATAATACTCGCTTGGATCAGGCCATGGGCCACCGTTCCGGTCTGGATCGCCTTTGAACAGCCAGTTCATCACCGTATTTACAGGACTGTTAGGATTCCGGAGCACATAGCCCGTCATCGACATGGCCGCGAATGGATAGAATTCTTTCACGATGGTCTCGTCGACAAACCATGGCCCCGGGCCATACTCGCTGACGATCACAGGGAGGCGAGGATCGATGCTGCCGATGGCCTCTATGCCCGGCTCAATGCCCCAGCGGTAATCGTGGGCCTGGAAGGCATCCATCTTTGGATAGACATTGGCGTACATATCCCGCCAATAGGAGTAATCGGTGGTCTCCGCGGAAGCGCTCGGGACAACATAAGCGGCGGTGCCGTCGCCGTCGGCGTCAACGGTGTCACTCGCCTTCAGCACATCGTACGCGTCGCGCATCATCACGTAGTACTGAGGCATCGTACCCTTCCAGAAGGAGCCGACGTCGACTTCGTTCATAATGGCCCACCAGTCCACCACATCCCCGAGACGGCGACCGACTTCGGTGAGAAAGTCTATCCAGTCCTGCTCGTTTTCTGGGGGATAACGGTCATAATTATCGGCGGTCGGAACGGTCGATGCCCAGCGCGGCGTGTACTGGATCTTCGCCACCACCCGTATCCCTCGGTCTCTTAGCTGCTCGAAGGTGTAGCGATAGTAGTCGAAAACAGCATCGTTCCACACCTCAGGCGCCGGCTCAAGGAAACTCCAGGTCAGATCGGGATAAGCCGCCTTGACGCCAAGCCTGTCGAGGGTCTCGAGGTCGGCATCCAGGGTGTTCTGATTGAACAAGTAAGACAGCCAGACGCGGCCCTCGCCGCCAGCGTCGAAATCGTTGCGCTTCATCTGGTCCAGCATCGCGTCGTCGGTCCAGTAATCCGTGGTGCCTAGATAGCGCTTCGGGCGCGCCAGGTTGATGGTGCCGGTATCCAGCGACAGGAAATCGAAATCGAAGGACGGGGTGGCCCCGTCCCCGAAATCCGTAGCGACCACTCTGAGGGTGATGGTGTTGGCACCTACTGTCAGATGCTCTGGGGGTATGGCCCAGCGTAAATAAATCACACCCTGGTCGACGTTGAGCTCAGTAGGATCCATGGGCCAGATAGGCGTGGTGCGGTTGTACTGCCAGGTAGAAGCCCAGCGAGGGGTAAGGTAATGGCCATTGACGATCGGTTGGAGCCCACTGCCTGTGTTGGCGGCGCTCCTGCTGGCGAGTACCGTCAGATAGGAGCTCGACACGCTGGCCAGATTGAATTGGACAGTCTCGTAGGAACCTTTCCCCACCAGGGAAGGCGGGAACTGGCTCGTCGGGCTCGACCCGACGATAAACGTGCTGTTGGACGAGCCAGAGAACTCCGCGTTGCTGTCGTCATGGATGCCGATAGACCAGATCGTGCTGGTGCTGGCCGCGATGGGCAGCGATAAGCCAGTCGCGGCCAGCAATAAAACAAGAACAGCGCCCAGCGAGACGCGCTTCCACCACCCCACACTACCACCCTCAAGTTATGTGGGGCAATATTAAACGGAGCACAGGGTGCAAGTCAATGGACAAACGGATAGGGATCCATTGACGCCGAAGAATGTTCTTATTTCCACAATCATCTACACACTACCATATCACCACCACAGGGCGTGTAGCAGGATGTTCGGTTGTTAATGCACGGGGGGATCGACCGGCGAATCTACAGCGTTTTGCGTTATCGTTCGTCCAGCGACCGAACTGGTCCGCAAGGGCGGGTTTCAAACCCGCCCCTACCTTGCCTGACAAAGGTCATCGCAAACTGCTCTAATGGCGGGCTATGTGGGCGAAATGCTGCGCGGGCTAGCAGCATGCCAGGCTTTTTGTAGAGTGTCAGGGTGGTAGGATGGAGGCGGGCGAAAGTTTTCTGGCAATATGGAGATAGGGAGAGGGGTGAGGGAAAGAAGGTGTTTGGGTTGCCCAGAAGATGCCAGTGGCAGGGCTAAAGCCGCTGCGTCAGGCCGGTTGGCAGGTCGCATAGTCGATAATTGGGTTTGTTTGGTAGAATCGCGGATGCTGAGGGATGGAGGGGCTGTCCGATGGGCATCGGCCTCTCTTGAAGAAGATGGCGAGTCAGGCCGGAGGGCGGGGAATTGGGTTTGTTCGTCAGAATTGAGGGTTGGAGGTACCGGTCGCGGGGCTAAGTTCTTGGGCGGAAGGAAATCAGGCCGCTGGGTAGGAGATTGGCTTTGTTCGGCAACAGCGGGGACAGGTGGTGCAAGTCGCGGGGCTGTCCGAAGGACTTCGGACTCCTGCGGACAAGTCGCCGCGCCAGGCTGGTGGGCGAGGGATTGGCTTTGTTTGGATGAAGCGGGCCGGGGGGATGGATCGGTTGGCGGGGTGAGGGATGGGGATTCGGGGTCGCTGGTGGTGGGGGCGAGCTCGGCGCGGAGGAGGTCGAGGACCTCGC
>JACPRP010000112.1 GCA_016189905.1 Chloroflexota bacterium
GTTTAGTTAAGGGCAGCTAGCTCGTGCCCCCCCTCTCCAGCGGGGGACAAGCCCCCGCGCTACGGTCTTGGGGTGAGGTCTGACACTAAAGACCAGGTGCCTACGCTAACTAAACCGTATTGGGGCTTGTCCCCGACCGCCCCTCGGGGGACAAGCCCCGAACTACATTTGAGGCGCTCGGCCTGCCGAGGCCCTCCTGGGCAGACGTCCAGATGCTAACGCAATCCGCTCTAGTGCCGCCGATCCGGTGGCGGTTACAATCAAGACAGCCGAGGAGGGCGACCTAACCGTTTACCGCGTTCAGATCAAGAACAGCCAAGAGGATGCCGTAGGGGGTCTCAACATAGTCGTCGTACCACCCGCAGAAGGAACCGTGGTGAATGCCATGTCAGGGTACAAGTGGCTCGGCAACGGGAATATCGAGTGGATCAAGCGAAGCGCCACTGGCCCGGGCAAAAGCTGGACTGGCGAATTCAAGGTGAAAAACGCTGCCGGTCTGGTTCAGGTCTATGCAACCTGGAAGACCAGATCCACTGGCGGAATAGCGTACGCCGAAGCGATCACAGAGTAAGAGGGTTGCGAAGCGGCAAGACTGCCGCTGACGACCAGCATCGTCGGACGAATCCATTTGCAGGCTCTCTGGGCTCCCTTCTTCTTCGATGGGGCGCGGGTTACTAGCCAATGACACCTAACGGGTGGTCGCCGTCACATCCCCCTGGCACCAATCTCCTAGCTGTATCAGGATCGGAGACTTAAATGCCTCCGATCCTTTCTCTTTCTAGAAAGGATCGAGCTGGTGCAGTAGCTGTCCATAGTCCGAGCCTGTTGACTCTGCCATCATTCTGTGTTATATCTAGAATGCCTTAAAGGTGATGATGGACCATTTGTGTGAGATAAGGCTGCCAATGCCCCAGCCTTCTCGTGAGGTTGCGAGATAAATGGACTTCGACCTGAGCGAAGAGCACCTGGCGCTGAGGCGGGTGATACGAGATTTCGCCGAACAGGAAGTTGCGCCACTTGCGGAGACGCTCGACGAGAAGGGGGAATTCCCCTACGACCTCGTTAGGAAGATAGGCCAACTGGGCCTGATGGGGCTTATCTTCCCCAAGGAATACGGCGGCAAAGGCGCCGACATGCTCTCCTACGCCATCGCCATCGAAGAGCTCGCGCGCGTCGATTCCTCAATCGCTATCACTGTGGCAGCGAATGTGTCTCTCGGCGGCGGCCCAATCAACCTGTTTGGCACCGAAGAGCAGAAGCTCCGCTGGCTGGTCCCCCTTGCTCGGGGGGAGGTCTTGGGATCGATGGGTTTGACCGAGCCCGGGGCTGGCTCGGATGCTGGCGCGACGCAGACGAACGCGGTGCTACACGGCGACGAATGGATCATTAACGGCTCCAAGGAGTTTATCACCAATTCTGGCACCGATGTCAGCGGCTTCGTCACCATATCCGCGGTCACAGGCGAGGTGGCGGGGCGCAGCGAGATCAGCAACATCGTCGTTCCAAGGGGAACGCCGGGTTATTCGCAGGCAGACCCTTACAGGAAGATGGGCTGGCACGCTTCGGATACTCACGAGCTGTCGTTCGTGGATTGTCGCGTGCCTGTGCGAAACCTCCTTGGTAAGCGAGGGCAGGGCTTCAGGCAGTTGCTGCAGGTGCTTGACGGAGGGCGGGTGAGCGTAGCGGCAATCGGCGTCGGCCTCGCTCAGGGTTGCTTCGAGATGTCACTGGAGTTCGCGAAGAACAGGACGTGGGCTGGCCAGCCACTTTCACGCTCCCAATCCGTCCAATTCAAACTGGCGGATATGGCGACTGGCGCCGAGCTGTCCCGCCTGATGACCTACAAGGCGGCCGTCTTACAAGGTCGAGGCAGGCCGTTTGCAAAGGAGGCGTCGATGGCCAAACTGTTTGCCTCCGAGACAGCCGTCAATGCTGCGGACGAGGCCGTTGGGGTTATCGGTGTCGAGAGCCAGACCCATCCAGTTAACCGCTTCTTTCGAGATGCGAAGATACTGACTATTGGCGAAGGGACTTCGGAAATCCAACGCTCAGTACTTGCCAGATTACTAGGTTGCTAAACTATACATCAACCGGAGGTGAAAGTCTTGAATATCGTTGTTTGTCTGAAACAGGTGCCAGACACGACGGCGGAGAAGAAACTCAACGCGGAGTTTCGCCTCGATCGTGCAAGCGTCGAGAAAATTATCAATCCATTCGATGAGTATGCCATTGAAGAGGCACTGAAGCTTAAGGAACAAAAGGGGGGGACGGTGACCGCTCTATCCGTCGGTCCCGAATCGGCGAAGGAAGCCGTCCGTAAGGCCGTCGCTATGGGCGTCGAAAAGGCGGTTCTGGTCTCCGACGATGCCCTGGCGGGCTCTGATAGCCTTGGGACAGCTCGCGCTATCGTCGGCGCGCTGAAGAAAACCTCGGCCGATATCGTGCTGTTTGGCATGGCGAGCACGGACGCGGCCTCGGCGCAGGTGCCGGCGAAGGTAGCCGCGCTGCTCAATCAGCCCCTGCTCAGCTACGTTTCTAAGCTCGAGGCCGGCGAGAGCTCGGCCACGGTTCGCCGCCAAACCGACAAGGGATACGATGTGATCACCGCGTCGCTGCCGGCCGTGGTTAGTGTGGTCAAGGGCATCAACGAGCCTCGCTACCCATCGCTCAAGGGCATAATGCAGGCCAAGCGGACACAGATAGACGTCTGGTCACTGGCCGATATCGGGGTAAGCGCCGCTGAGGTCGGCAAAGCGGGAGCCACGGAAAAGGTGCTGGGCTTCGTGCCAGCGAAGGCACGGCAAGCCGGCAAGGTTGTCAAGGATGATGGGACCGCGGCCGCGGTCGTCGCCGATTTCCTGGTTGCCAGTAAGTGCCTGTAGGCTAGCGCCCCGTCGGGGCGGGGGCTCTCCCGCTGAGCGGGACGAAATTCCCCAGATGTGTCTTGATTGTGCACTAGTTCTGGATCTTACAAATGAAGGAGGGTGTAGATTGAGCGCTACTAACGATATTTGGGTGTTCGTCGAGCATGAAAAAGGCGAGCCAAAGAAGGTTTCGCTGGAGCTGGCGACCAAAGCAAAGGAATTGGCCGATGCCCTGGGAGGGTCGGCGGCGGCCGTGGCCTTAGGTCCAGGCGCCGGGGCCTGCGCGAAGAAAGTCGGTCTTTATGGCGCTGGGACCGTGTTCGTCTCCGAGGACGAGCAACTGGCCAGCTATAGCATCACCCCGCAGGCGCAGGTTTTAGCTGACCTGATCGGCGAGCGGCAGCCCCGGGTGGTTCTCTTCCCTGCCACGCCTGCTGCCAAGGATATCGCCGCGCAGGCTTCTGCCAGGATAGGGGCCGGCGTGCTTACCAACTCTATCGACGTCAGCATAAAGGATGGCGCGGTCGCTTCCACGGCTCCCGCTTTCGGCGGCTCGATCGAAGTGACCAGCACGGTGGCCGGCGATGTACCGCAATTCATTCTTGTGAGACCAAACGCGCTCCTGCCACAGCAGGTTGGCGGAGATGCGCAGGTTGTGGCGATCGGCGCTGGTGTCAAAGAAGATTCTCTCCTGGCGAAAGTCGTCGACGTCGTGGTTGAGGCCGGTGCCGAGGCCCCGCTGGAGGAGGCCGCCATCATCGTATCCGGCGGTCGAGGTGTCGGTGGCCCTGAGAACTTCAAGGTGCTTGAGGACCTGGCCAAGGAGCTTGGCGGCGTCGTGGGCGCTTCGCGCGCGGCGGTCGATGCCGGGTGGATCTCTTACCCACATCAGGTTGGACAAACAGGTAAGACGGTGAAGCCGAACCTCTACATCGCCTGTGGAATCTCGGGGGCCATTCAGCACAAGGTTGGCATGCAGACCAGCAAGGTGATTGTGGCCATCAATAAGAACGGCGATGCTCCTATTTTCGAGTTTGCCGACCTGGGCATCGTGGGCGACGTGTTTGAAGTGGTGCCGAAGCTCACCGAAGAGATACGCAAGCGCAAGCAGATGACCTAGGTTTGCGCGGGTGGCTGTGTTCCACAGCCACCCACTTTATGTATAAGGGGTACGGACAAGTGGAAGAGGAGAAGTTTGATGTAATAGTGGTCGGCGCCGGTCCTGCCGGATTGGCGGCGGCTTACGTTCTGGCCAAGGCCGGCCTCAACGTGGTGGTCTGCGAGCGCGGCGAGTTCCCTGGGGCCAAGAACGTTATGGGCGGCATCCTTTACCGCCACGCGACTGAGCAGGTGCTCCCGGAGTTCTGGAAGGAAGCCCCTGTCGAACGGCCAATCGTCGAGCAACGTATCATGCTGACCGAAAAGGACTCGGCCGTAACGATGTCCTTCCGCAACCCGAAGTTCGGGGAAGAGCCTTATAACAACTTCAGCGTGCTCCGGGCGAAATTCGACAGGTGGTTTGGCGAGAAGGTCGAGGAGGCCGGGGCGTTTATCATCCCCGAGACATCGGTCGACGAGGTCATCGTCAAGGATGGAAAGGTAGTCGGTGTTCGTACTGGACGCGAAGATGGTGATCTGTACGCCGATGTCGTGATCGCCGCCGATGGCGTTAACTCGCTTATCTCCAAGAAAGCTGGATTACATCCCGAGATTCCGGCGCAGAACGTCGCCCTGGCCGTGAAGGAAGTAATCCAGTTGCCGCAAGAGAAGATAGAGGATCGGTTCAATCTCGAGAACGGACAGGGCGTGGCAATCGAGCTGATCGGTGAAGTGACCGGCGGGATGATGGGCACTGGCTTCATTTATACGAATCGGGATTCACTGTCCGTCGGCGTGGGGGCCATCCTGGCAGACTACGTGAAGAAACGCATCAGCCCGTATGACCTGATCGAATATATGAAGCAGCATCCAGTTGTTCGTCCCCTCCTGGCCGGCGGTGAGCCCAAGGAATATATGGCCCACCTCATCCCTGAGGGCGGCTACAAGGCCATCCCTAAGCTGTACACCGATGGAATGCTCGTGGTTGGCGACGCGGCCATGCTCGTCAACAGCTTCCACCGTGAGGGCTCAAACCTGGCGATCACGTCTGGCCGGCTGGCTGCCGAGACCGTGCTGGCGGCCAAGGAGAAGAACGACTTCTCAGCCCAAAGCCTGTCCCTCTACCAGCAGAAGCTCGAGGAAAGCTTCGTCGTGAAGGACCTTAAGAAGTACAAGGATGCTTCCCATTTCCTCGAAGCCAATCCGCAATTTCTCACGTTGTATCCGCAATTTGCCAACTACGTCGCCAAGGAAATGATGACGGTGGACGGCGTGCCGAAACAAGAGAAGCAAAAGGCAATTATGAAGGGCGTGACCTCCAAGAGGTCGCTGTTGCATCTGGGTTGGGACATGTTCCGTCTCTGGAGGACGATAGGATGAAACTCGAAACGAAAGTGCGCCTTGAAGATAAACTCTATCTGGTCAGGTTCAAACCCGATCACGAGCCACACCTGGTGATTATCGATCAGGAAGTGTGCAGAGACAAGTGCCAGGGCAGGCCGTGCACCTTCTTCTGTCCTGCTCGCGTCTACGAGTGGGAGGATGCCAATAATAAGGTCACGGTCGGCTTTGAGAACTGCCTGGAATGTGGCGCGTGCCGCATCGGGTGCCCGCATCAGAATATCGAGTGGCGTTACCCACGCGGTGGCTTCGGCGTCGCATATAAGTACGGCTAGAGGGCCATCCTCTCCGAGATACATCTGATACAACTGAGGTGACTGCTGCTATAAGAGCCCGCGTGTTTAATGTTCGCCGATCGGACCGAGAAATCGTTTGACGGCGATTATTCACGGGTTGTATAATAACTTCAACACATGCACATACTCTTTAAAGAGCAGGCGATCATCCGGCGAAGAGCTGTGATGGTGGGGCCGGGCCTTAAGAAGGGCAGCGGGCACAGAGTCCGCGGGACTTGATATCTGAATCTGGCAGGTGGCGTCTGGCGTAGAACGATGAGACAGGCGCGGCCCGAATGTTGCAGGATAGTCCCCGGGCTTTTTGTTATGCGTTTTTCGTCGACCGATATCGGGGTAAAGCAGGATCTGGCAGGGTAACGTATGCTTGCGGTGCTGCACAGCAAGAAGGGTGCTGCTGGCCTGTCGATAGCGTCCAACATCTGTCTTGTCATCTTGAAGTTAGTAGTTGGGATGCTAACGGGCTCGGTGAGCATCATGTCCGAAGCGATTCACTCCGCCATCGACTTGTTGGCGGCGTTGATCGCTTTTGTGTCCGTACGTATCAGCGACATACCGCCCGACGACGATCATCCATATGGTCACGGAAAGATCGAGAATATCTCAGGCACGGTCGAAGCCATTTTGATCTTTCTTGGGGCTGGGTTCATCATCTATGAAGCAGTGCACAGGATCGTCGAGGGGTCACAACTCGAGTACGTCGCGCTGGGAGCAGGCGTGATGGGGGTGTCGGCGATAGTCAACGCTTTCATTTCGCGCTTCTTGATGCGTGTGGCCAGCAAGACCGATTCTCTCGCGTTGGAAGCTGATGCCTGGCATCTCAATGCCGATGTGCTCACCTCTGCTGGCGTCTTTCTGGCGTTGCTGGTGGTGTGGATGACTGGCCTCAATTTCCTCGATCCCTTGATTGCGATCGGTGTCGCCTTGTTTATTTGCAAGGCGGCCTATGATCTAACTAAGCGGTCTTCCTCAGGCCTGCTAGATGCCAAGCTACCCCATGAGGAAGAGAACAAGATCCGGTCTATCCTGGTAGCGCATTGTGCGAGCTTCGTCAATTTCCACAGCCTGCGCAGTCGCAAGGCCGGATCCCGACGCCATGTCGATCTGCATCTAGTTATGGAGGACCAAACTAATATCGTTCAGGCCCACGAGATTTGCGATCATCTCGAACAAGAGATCGAAAGTACTTTGCCAAACACCGACGTTACGATACACGTGGAGCCAGCTTCCGTAGACAAAGCGGCGAGTTAAAGTTGTACCTGGGGGCGGGGTTGAAGTGCGGGGAGAGACGGTGGAGACAAGGTATTCGTGGTATCGAATCTGACACTACTGACCCTTGACTCACGGCGTCGTTTCATGCTAATCTGGCGCGAGACGGAGGTGGCTCCATTATCACATTCAGCCTCCAGGGTTAGTCGAGTTCCCTTGCGCATCTGGCTAGCGAAAACGCCAGAATATTATTCTTGAACAAAGGGCTTCAATCGAACGCAGTGGCTTTGTGGGCGGGGGCAGTCTGTTGGTTTTCTATGGCTTCGACGAAAAGGCTAATAAGTCGATAGCGGCACCTTTGCCAACAATCGAAAGGAATTCGATTCGCAGAACGGAGGACATTGGATGAAACTGGTAGTCGGAATTTCTGGGGCGACTGGCGCTATCTTCGGCGTCAGACTCCTCCAGGTTCTCAGCACAAGCAAGGACGTTGAGACCCATCTCGTGATCAGCCCGCCCGCCAAGCGGACTATCGAGCACGAGATGGATATGAGTGTCGAGGCAGTCGAAGCACTTGCCGACTTTGTGTACGACATCAACGATATAGGCGCTAGCATATCTAGCGGATCTTTCAAGACTGCCGGCATGGTGATCGCCCCTTGCAGTATCAAGACAATGTCCGCCCTGGCGAACTGCTACAATACAAACCTCCTCATCAGAGCCGGCGATGTCACTCTGAAGGAGGGTAGACCCCTCGTCATCCTGGCACGTGAGACGCCACTGCACGCTGGGCATCTCAAACTGATGCTGGAGTTGGCGCAGATGGGTGCGACGCTTCTGCCCCCTGTGCCCGCCTTTTACCATAAGCCAAAGTCGATAGATGATATCGTAAACCATATCGTCGGCAAGGTACTGGATAAATTCGATATCGATCACGACCTTTTCCAAAGATGGGCCGGATTGAAGGACAGATTTATCGTTCCGCAGAAATAAGGCTGGTCACCGATGGCTTCAACAAGATAGAGAGGACGACTTCAGATGACGGGGACCGATGGTCCAACAAGAGAGGAGGCGACAGCAGTGCAAATGCCGGCAGCTCCAACTGAGACAAAGGTCAGCATCGAGGGGTTGCAGAAATTCTTCCGAACCGGGCATACAAAGGTTATCGCACTGGATAACGTCAATCTGGCGATTCCCGATGGGCAGTTCGTTTGTATAGTGGGTCCCAGTGGCTGCGGTAAGACAACTCTTCTCCGGATACTTGCGGGGCTGGAGACACCGTCTGATGGAAGGATCACGGTAGTACAGGGGGACAAGAACAAACCAGTGAACTCGATGATCTTCCAGGAACAATCAGTGTTCCCCTGGATGACGGTCAAGGATAACATTGCCTACGGGCTCAGTATGCGCGGCCTCGACAGCAAGGGAAAAGACGAGAAAGTAGACTACTACGTTAAAAAGGTGGGGCTGTCCAAGTTTGCCAAGGCCTACCCGCACCAGCTCTCAGGAGGAATGAAACAGAGGGTTAGCGTGGCGCGGGCTTTTGCGAACGATCCCGAGATCCTTTTGATGGACGAGCCGTTCGCAGCCCTGGACGAGCAGAACAAGATCCTTCTTCAAGAGGAGCTTCTGCGCATCTGGGAGGAAACGCGCAAGACGGTGATTTTCATCACTCACAGCATCGACGAAGCGATTGTTCTGGGAGATCGGGTGATCGTGATGACGGCGCACCCTGGCACTATAAAGGCTGATGTAAAGGTCGAGTTCGCGCGACCCCGAGGGGTATACGAGCTGAGAGCCCAGCCAGAGTTTGGCAAACTGGCCTATGAAATCTGGGGCTTGCTGCGCGACGAGGTGCTCAAGGCCAAGAGAGAGGAGGGCGCAGAATGAGTACACCGCTTACCGGAAAGGCAGATGGGATGGAATCCCAGCTAGAGATCGCCGTTACCGCGCCTGGCGCGAAGGGGTTCCATATCAGAGGCGATGTTGCCGAACGACTGCTGTCGGTTTTCTCGCCACTACTATTACTTTTGCTGTGGGAGTTCCTGGTCAGAACCGGACTGCTTGATGCCCGCTTCTTTCCAGCGCCGACCGGGATCGTCAGCACTTTCTGGGCATTGGTCTCTTCGGGCGAGCTTTTCAATCATTTGAGCGCCAGCATCGTGCGTCTGGCGGTGGGCTTCGTGATGGGAGCGACGCCCGGCCTGATGCTTGGGCTGATTATGGGCCTTTCGCCGATGATCCGCGCCGCCATCAGTCCGATGATCGCCGCCACCTATCCCATACCGAAGATAGCCATCCTGCCGCTCATTATGCTGATCTTCGGCCTCGGCGAGATGTCCAAGTACGTGGTTATCGCCATCGGCGTTTTCTTCCTCGTTCTAATCAACACCATTGCCGGGGTGGTAAACATCGAGAAGATCTACCTTGACGTCGGCAAGAACTTTGGCGCGAGCCGCAAGAATATGTATTTTACCATCGCGTTCCCCGGCGCTTTGCCACTGATCTTCGCCGGCGTTCGTCTCGCCTGGGGTGTTGCGCTTCTGCTAATCGTCGCCGCCGAGTTTGTCGGCGCCAAGACGGGCATCGGGTACTTGATCTGGCAGTCCTGGCAGACTTTCTCCGTCGAAGCTATGTACGTTGGACTGGTGATAATCTCGATTCTGGGTTACGTCTCCTCGCTGATACTCGACGAGCTGGAGCGTATCCTGATCCCGTGGAAATCGCTGCATTTGTCCGCGTAGATCCTTACAGCGGGCAATTCCACAGGTATCGGCAGGGGCAGTTCATGAGCTGCCCCTGCCGGGTCTTTCGATTTGGCGGGAACCTGTACGACTTTTGTAAGGACGGCCGGGGCTAATGTTAGCGCACAACGGCCTTAGAGTTCAGATAGCGCTTGCTTTCGATAGTCTCTCGACGTAGTAATCCCAGGCGCGCTGAATCGAGATTGAATTAGGGCCCAGATATATCTGGCCTTTGATCATCGACGCCTCCTCGCGCGTATAGAATTGCGGGGAGCCAAGGAGAGTAGCGTACAACTGAATTCGGGCGGCTTCCTCCAGATAAATCGACCAGATGCAGGCGTGTCTGGCATTGGCGCCAACCACTATCGCACCGTGCCCACGGAGCATCAGAGCATCGTTTTGGCCCAACGCGGCGGCTACCTCGGTGCCCAGTTGCTCGGAGTCGATCAGTCCGGGCCTTGTAAAAAGCCGCACGCCGTCCGGGAACAGGGAGCCGAAATTATGCAACGGCCTTATCTCTTGGCCGGCGGCTCCTAGTGTGATCGTGATCGGTGGGTGGATGTGGGAGACGCAGCCCACGTCGCTTCGCTGGCGGTAAATGCACGTGTGTAACCAGGTCTCGGCGTTGGGGGGCTTATCGCCCTCCAGCCTGTTGCCCGCCAGATCGAAGGTGAGGACGTCATCGGGTGTGACCAGGGCCGGGCTCATGCTGGGCGGTATAAGAAACCTGTCAGTGCCCGGCACCCGCACGCTGATGTGCCCCCAGCCTTGGGCCAGGTCCTCGTTGGCGAGGATCCTGGAAGCAAGCGCGAGGTTTTCTTTGAGCTCACGAATGTCGTCCATACGCAACCTCCTGGTCGTTGTTAGACTTGGGCCAAGATTCTAGCACGGTAGACTGCAAAAAGCAAGCTGGCGTGAATAAGTAGCTATAGTGGTTTTTGATTACCTTGACGATGGGTAGGTGATGAACGAGACGGTGAAAGGCGAGCCACAGATGACCGTTGACGAGCTTCCCGCCACGCGCCGTAACGGCGCACGGCACACGCGAAGCAAGTGCTGTACGGGCCACGATCGTGTGTCCCCCGTCGACCCGGCCACTGCAGCGAGCCTGGGCGCTGCGCTGTCGTCTGATCCGGGTGAAGCGGCTGAGCCGCCTCTTTGGACGGCTCAGATGTCCGTCGAGCATAAGCTGCGCATCGCGTTAGACATGCTGAGACGTGATCTTGTTTCCTCGCTGATAGAGGGCACCTTCACCAACCATCAGGATATCCTGGAGAAGGCGGCGTTTCTCGGCATCGAGCAACTCCCCAACCTGGCGCTGGTTGCCGATATCGACCATTTCGCGGCGCTGGTGCGAGGACGTGACGATGGCGAGCAAGAAGCGCTCAAGCGGTCTGTCCTTGAGGCCATCGAGACGAGCGTTGCGCATCTGTCTTCGGCGCTGGTCAGCCAGCTAATGGGCGACGAATTCGCCATCCTGGTGTGTTTGGATAGCAGCCGCGACGCCTGGCGCATCCGAGAGGAAGCGGTCAATCTGGCTGAGCACATTCGGAATTCCGTCCGCCAACACGGCCTCTGTACCGTGACCATTGGCGTTGGTAGTCACTGCCGCAGCCTGTACGATATCGCCAAGTCCGTCCGCGAAGCGCGGCGCGCCGTGTCCGCCAGACACTCGTATCTGGACGATCAAAACCAGGTCATCGCGGCTGATGAGGTTGCTATCGACGAATATGCCCATAAAACGCCTCGCCATTATGACAGATATCCCTGGGATATCGAGCGCAGGCTGTTAGAAAGAGTTCAGGTTAGCGATCGTGAGGGCGCGTTCGTCATTCTCGACGAGCTGATGTGTACCCTGGCTAGCCGCTATTCGACGTCTCACAACGCTTTCAAGGCTCACGTGTTTGATCTGGTGGCAATGCTATCGCGTGCCGCCCTGGAGGTAGCCCCTGAGATAGACGTTATGCTCGGGTCTAACGTGGAGCTGGCGGAAGCTCTGACTAAAGCCAATAGCCACGCCGAGACCAGACTTCTGCTGCAGCGATTCATCCATCAGTTGTTGTACGCGACGGCGCAGAGCCGAACCAGTGCGCGTCAGCACATAGTGCGCACAGCCAAGAGATATATTAGCGATAATTACAGTCGCAATATCTCGCTCGAAGAGGTGGCCGAGAGCGTACACTTGAGCCCATTCTATTTCAGCCATCTGTTCGCGCAGGAAGCTGGATGCACCTTCCGTGACTTCGTGACCAGCGCGCGTATAAAGGCGGCGAAAAAGGCGCTTCTCGAGCAACGGTTGAGCCTGAAAGAGGTGGCGACCCAGGCTGGCTATGGGGATGTCGGCTACTTCGGGCGCGTTTTTAAGCGTGTGGAAGGGGTGACCCCGCGGCAATTCGTGCTGAACACGAAGCGAATGAGTGTGGCGTTGACGCAGCCCCATCAATATTCTACCTCGCCGGATGAGGATTCCGTCGGCGGGAATCCTTCTTGCCGCTGATTTCGCTGCAAATCTGACCTTAGCAAAATAGTCCTATTCTTAAGCAACCTTGTCCATTGCGCCTGGTGCGTGGCATACGTATACTCTCCGAAAGGTAACGAACCGCCCTCGATAAAAGGTAGAAAGGACGGTGCCGATTTGGCAACTGGAAGTGGGCCTATCAGTAGCACGAGCTCTGGGCCAAGCTTATCTAAGAGTAGCGCAGTCAAGCTTGAGGCTCGCAACGTGGGGCTCGAATACTTTATTGCGCGTACGGGCCATCGCCTGGTCGCCCTAAAGGACGTGAATCTCCAGATCAGGTCAGGGGAGTTCGTGTCGATTGTCGGACCTTCCGGCTGTGGCAAGACTACTTTCCTCAACGCGGTGGACGGCTTGCTCAAGATATCTAAAGGGCAGATGTTGCTGGATGGCCAGCTTATCACCGGTCCAGGAAAAGACAGAGGCATGGTATTTCAGTCAGCCTCGCTGCTCCCGTGGAGAACCGTGAGGGGCAATATCTTGTATGGCCTGGAGTTACAGGGGCGCAACAAGAGCGAGGCCAAGGAAAGGGTAGACGGTCTAATCCGCCTGGTGGGCCTCGCAGGGTTCGAGAACAGCTTCCCGTCGCAGTTATCTGGTGGTATGCAGCAGAGGGTGAATCTGGCCAGGGCGCTGGCGGTTGATCCCGAGATTCTTCTCCTGGACGAGCCATTTGCGGCGTTGGACGCGCAGACCAGGGAGTTCATGCAAGAAGAGCTCCTGAAGGTCTGGAACGCGACGCGCAAGACGGCGCTGTTCATCACGCACCAGATATCGGAGGCCATCTACCTCTCTGACCGGGTGATCGTGTTCAGCGCGCGGCCGGGGATGGTCAAGGAATCAATAGAGATCGATATTCCCAGGCCCAGGAAGCTGAGTGTGAAACGGACGCCGAGGTTTCTCGAGTACGAGGATCATCTGTGGGCCTCTATCGTCGAAGAGGTGCGCAAGCAGGGCATGCTCCCAGATGAGATCAAAAGCGGTCCAAGCATCAGGCCAAGCGATGGATAGAGCTGTTGGCAAGGGGGGAAAGTGAGATGGCGCAAGAGCTGCAACTGATAGAGGGCGATGCCCTCGAGCTGGGCACGCGCAAGCAGGGCTGGCTGGCCGCGGCATACAAGGACCACGAAGGCAAGCTTATAGGCTTGCTGGCGATCGTCGTGGTTGGGGCGCTCTGGGAATATGTTGGCACAAGCGGTATCATGAACCCGATGTTCACCAGCGCGCCGTCGCGGATCTACGACGCTGGCGCCAAGCTGTTCGCGGAGGGCTCCATCTGGAAGGATATTTCCGTTAGCACCTGGGAGTTCGTTCTGGGCTTCGCTCTGTCGATCGTGGTGGGCATCCCTGTGGGGCTTCTCCTGGCGTGGTATCGCAGGCTGAACTATGCCTTCGATCCCTTCGTCACCATTCTGTACGCGACACCGCGAATCGCGCTGTTGCCGCTGCTGATCATCTGGTTCGGCATCGGGATTAACTCCAAGATCGCCGTGATCTTTCTCGGCGCGGTCTTCCCGATCTTGATGAACACCTTCGCAGGCGTGCGCACACTGGACGACGCCCTTCTCAAGGCCGCTCGTTCTTTCGGCGCGAATGACCGGCAGATATTCCTCACTATCGCTTTACCAGGGTCGGTGCCTTTCATCCTCACAGGTCTGCGTCTGGGAGTGGGACGTGCCCTCATCGGCGTGGTCGTCGGCGAGCTCTACGCCGCCACGGCGGGTATCGGCCACCTGATCTCCATCTTTGGCAGCACGTTCCAGACGGACAAGGTCTTTGTCGGAGTAGCGCTTATCGCCCTCTGGGGTATGATCCTGATGCGGGTCCTCCAGATAATCGAAGAGCGGTTCGACGCCTGGCGGCCAGAGCGATCCTCCTAACCGCCACAGACCAGAGACCATCAACTTATACAAGTGTGAGAGCGGGGATCGACGAAGCGCCAATCAGCGCGCCGTCGATCCCCTTTTTTCTATGGCATCCTATTAACTTGACTATTCATTCAAAGGTTGATGTATAATGCAATCAAGAGGGCATTATGAAGCGGCGCGATGGTAGGCTCCTTCCCCCTTCATGGCAGGACCTAGATGAAGCCAGGAGAATGCGGGCTGACGAGCTGTGAGCGCACGCGTCTGTGTCGACGCCAGCGTAGCCGCCAAATGGCTCCTTCCGGAGGCGTATTCCGCGGAAGCCCTTGCCCTTTTGCAGGGTTGCCGCAGCTCGAATATCGCTAACGTCGTCCCGCCACATTTCCCAGGTGAGGTGGTCAACATCATCAGGCGGCGTGTGGCTCGCGGCCTTTTGACCCACGCCGAAGGGTGAGTGGAAACAGTGAACAACGAGGGACGCTATGAGACACAATCCCGCCGACGTTTATGAGGTCCAGCCCGAGCTCTGCGCCGGCTGTCTCATCTGCCAACTGCGCTGTTCTTATGCTTTTCACCATGAGTTCAACCCGTCGATGGCGCGCATCTCGATCGCTCCGTCAGGTGGCATATATGGCCAGGGCAGAATGGTGTCGTTTACACCGGAATGCACCGCTTGCGATCTCTGCGTCAAGCACTGTGGTTACGGCGCCCTGAAGTTCAGGGATCAATCGTAGGGGACATGCTTGAGGGAAGGGTAGGGACCAGACCGACGCTGGGACCAGACCGACGCGTCCTTCGGCGGAAGGACGCGTCGGTCTCAGTCATATGGAGGTAGCCGGGCTTGAATAACAATGTTGGCTTTGCCGGCAGGATACTTTACGTCGATCTAACGACGGGCCAGATTCGCAAAGAGCCACTGGATGTTCGCACGGCGAGCCAGGTGATCGGCGGCTGGGGGATGAACGCGCTGCTGGCATACGATTTAATCAAGCCGGGGGTTCACGCCTACGCGCCCGAAAACCCAATCATCGTCGGGGCCGGCGTGCTCGTGGGCACGCTAAGCCCTTGCTGCGACAAGGTGTTCGCCACCTACAAGTGCCCAGCCACTCACGTAGTCGGGACGGCTGTCGGAGGCAATAAGCTAGGGGCAACTTTGAAATGGGCTGGCTACGACCACGTGGTGGTAACCGGCGAATCTCCCACGCCAGTCTATCTCAAGGTCGTGGACGATGACGTGGAAATCTGTGACGCCTCGGCAATCTGGGGCAAGAACATTGACGAGGCAACGGACGTTCTAAGTCGCGAGCGTGGCGCTGGAGCGGCGGTAGCCTGCATCGGACCCGCCGGGGAGAGGCTGGTCAACACGGCCATGGTGCTCATTAATAAATGCTCCACGTTCGGGCGCACTATGGGCGGCGTGCTGGGCTCGAAAAAGCTGAAAGCGATCGTGGTCGAAGGCACCAGGGGATTGCAGGTCGCCGATGGCAGGCGCTTTATGAAAACCGTCGATGCCCTCACGGAAAGCCACCGGCAAGACCCACTGCGGGAGCAGTGGATAAAGCTTGGTCTCTATTTTATCTTGCCGGTTTGGGCGAAGGCCGGGCACTTCATCGCCAACGACGGTGCCGAGGTTTATCCCGAAAACGAAGCCGTCGAGCGGTTCGGCCCGGCCGTGTACGAGAAGCTCAAGCGGCGCTCCGAAGCGTGCGCTGCCTGCATGGCCGGCGACAAAGTAGTCCTGGACTTGCGGGAAGGGAAGTTTGCGGGGGCCACCGCTAGCTTCTCCTGTCCGCTTGTCGCCGTGCTGGCTTTCGGCGTCAAATGCCGCCTGGAGACCCTGGACCAGGCATTTGCCTGTCTTGACCTCGCCAACAGATATGGCCTTGACGCGCTCGGCCTGGCGAATATGGTCGATTGGGCCGTGGGTCTGTACGAGAAGGGCATCATTTCGATAGCCGACACTGGCGGGTTGCCACTGCGACGCGACTATGAAACATCGGTAATTCTGATCGAGCAGGCCGCCAGAAACGAGAGATTCGGCGCCATCCTTGCTGCGGGTTGGCTCGCGGCCATTCGGCGTTTTGGACCGGACGCGGAGCGGTACGCTACCCATGTAAAGGGTGGCGACCCTGACTTCGACCCCCGGGTCACGTTCGGCGTGGAGACGCTTGGCCAGGCCACCAATCCCCGTGGCGCGCATGATATGCCGGCGGGTGGCATCATGATCGCTCTCGGCAGACAGCCGGAGTTCTTTGCAAAAATGGCCAGGCGGATGGGCTTCCCGGAGAACGAGAACCTCAGTCTGGAGCCTCCCGGCGCTAACCTGGGCCGCTATCTCGCCCATTACGAGAACTGGTGCACCGTCTTGAATGGTCTGGGCATCTGCTTTCGCATGCAGAGCTCTCGCCTCTACGATGCGGCTGCCTGCGCCGAGCTTTACACGGCAGCCACGGGCATCGACGTGACGCCGACCCAGCTTGTCGAAGCGGCAGAGCGCGCCTACAACGTCTACAGGGCGGTCAACGCCTTGCACGGCTTCGGCAGGAAAGACGACAGATTCCCCGAGAAGTGGCTGAAGGGAGCTTTGCGGCTCGGTGAGCGAGAGCTGAGGCTAACCGACTATTTCAAGACCGCGCCGGTGCATCCGAATGACTTTGAGAGGATGCTCGACGATTATTACGATGAGAAGGGCTGGGACGTTGCCACGGGCGTGCCCACGAGGGAGAAGCTGATCGAGCTGGGATTGGAAAAGATCGCCGCCGATTTTCCGTAGAAGCGATCCCAGATAGACACGAGGTTGTGTTGAATGTCGCTGATAATCGATTTTCACGTTCACGCCAGTTTGTATTACGCCTGGTATCCTCACCTGATCGAATGGATGCAGCCGGTGCTGCCAACCGATGCAAAGACGTTCATCGACGGCACGCTGACGCCCGATGGGGCGAGGAAGTTCTTCAAAGAGGAATCGGGCCTCGACTATTGTGTAGCCCTGGCGGAGCAGAGCCCCATCACCGCTGGGATAATGACCAACGACGCGACCATCGAGCTCTGTCGCGCCATCGACTTTTTTATCCCGTTCGCCAGCATCAATCCCCATCTCGTGGCCGAGCCCGTGAAGGAGCTAGAGCGCTGCGTGCTCGATCTCGGATTCAAGGGGTTGAAGCTGCTGCCCCCGTATCAGGGGTTTTATCCGAACGAGCGCACGGTCTATTCGCTCTACGCGAAGGCCGAGGAGCTAGGCATTCCGGTTATGTTTCACACGGGGTCCTCGGTTTTCGCGGGCTCGCGGCTTAAGTTCGGTGATCCGCTCTTCATCGACGACGTCGCGGTCGATTTTCCGGACCTGGTGATAGTGATGTCCCACAGCGGTCGTGGCTTCTGGTACGATGCCGCCTTCTTCCTGGCAGGGCATCACGAGAACGTTTATATGGAGGTAGCCGGTCTTCCTCCCCAATCGTTGCCAAAATACTTTCCCGATCTCGAGCAAAACGCCGATAAGATCATTTTTGGGTCTGACTGGCCTTCTATACCTCACATCAAGAAGAACATCGAGACGATCAGAAAGCTGCCCATCAGCGAATCCGCCAAGCAAAAGATACTTGGCGATAACGCGGCGAGAATCCTGGGGCTAAACACGGAGGTGGAGCAACGTTAACCGCGACGGAACTACGGCAGTTGGATGAATTCTTCAATCCTAAGAGCATCGCCATCATCGGCGCGAGCCCTACTCCAGACAAGGTCGGGTTCAATTTCGTGGATGCGCCGCTGACCTCGGGCTTCAAGGGTGACATCTACCCGGTTCACCCGCGAGCGAGCGACATCCTCGGGCTCAAGGTGTACCCGAGTATCGAGGATATCGGTAAGCCTATCGATCTGGCGGTTATCGCGCTGAACCAGTACGCCTCGGTAGACGCGGTTGAAGCCTGTGGGCGGCTGGGGGTAAAGGGGGTCGTTGCGGTGGCCGGCGGCTTCAAGGAGATGGGTGAAGAAGGGGAGAAGCTACAGGCACGGCTGGTCGAGGCGGGCCGGCGGTACGGGGTGAAAATACTTGGTCCCAATACGCTGGGCATGATCAACACCCACGCGGACCTCTGTTCGGTGTTCTATCCTCTCAAGCTGAGGAAAGGCGGCGCTTCCATATTAAGCCAGAGCGGGGGTGCGGGGCTTTCACTGATGCACACGGCGGCCGACGAAGGGCTTGGCCTGAGCAAATGGATTGGCGTCGGCAACAGGGGCGGTCTCGAGTTTGCCGACCTGCTGCAATACCTGTCTTACGACGATCGCACGAAGGTTATCGGCGCCTTTATGGAAAGCACTGAAGATGCACGAAGCTTTGTCGAGATCGCCGGGCAAGCGGTGCTGGAGAAGCCCATCGTCGTCTACAAGGTGGGGGAGTCCGAGCTCGCGAAATACTCCGCCCTCACCCACACCGGCACCCTCGCGGGACCCCACAAGCTGGCGCTCGACGCTTTCGGCCAGTTCGGGATTCTATCTGTCCACAGTTGCCACGAGTTGGTGAGCGTGTGCAAAGCGCTCGCGACGTCGAGTTTGCCGCGTGGCAAACGCGTTGGCATTCTTACCCACACGGCCGGGCCGAGCATCATCATCGTCGACGAGCTGGTCAGGCGCGGCTGCCATATTCCGCCTCTGCAGGATGCGACGGTTCGCAAGGTTGAAGAGATCATAGGGAAGAACCCGCCGGTGGTACTCAAGAATCCGATGGACGTGGCGGGCCTGGGCTTCGCCGCCGAGCCCTATGGCCAACTGGCGGAAGCTATGCTAAGTGATCCATCGTTCGATATTCTCATCGCGGTTTACTGCCTGCACAAGAACTGGCGCTTTCCCAGCGCGGAGCTTGTGGCCGCTCGTGCAAAGTATGGCAAGCCCATCGTCGCCTGTTACGTCTCAGATATCGAGGGCGTCAAGGGAGACCGTGAGATTCTGTCCGCTGGAGGCATTCCAACTTATACGCTGCCCGAGGCCACAGCCCAGGCAGCCGCCGGGCTGGTAAACTACGCGATGATTCGTCAGAAGTGGGGGAGCCGATGAATGTAAACGAGATAATCGCCGCTGCCCGAGATGGCCTGCTGCTCGAGCCCGAGGCGAAGAGCTTGCTTTCGGCGCTGGGCATCACGACGACCGCGTGCTACCCCGCCGCCGAGGCGGATGATGCCGTGCGGATAGCCGAGCAGATAGGCTATCCGGTCGTCCTGAAAGCTAAGTCGCCGCTGCTTTTGCACAAGTCAGATAACGGAGGAGTTGAGCTCGATTTGCGCAGCCCTGGCGCGGTGACGCAGGCGTTCGGGCGAATCAAGGCCGCGTCCTCGGCGATCGACGCCTCCGCGGGGGTCACGGTGCAGAAGATGGCCGCGAAAGGTATCGAAGTGATCGTGGGGGTCACGACGGACGCGCACTTCGGAAAGGTGATGATGTTCGGCCTCGGAGGCGTGCTCACCGAGCTCTATAACGATGTTTCTTTCAGGCTGCTTCCCATCGGCGAGCCGGATGCTCGCGAGATGATGGCCTCCCTCAAAGCCTATCGATTCCTCGCGGGGTTTCGTGGCGGCCCACCCGCCGATATCGCTGCCCTTGTGGACATAATGCTCAAAGTGTCGCGGGCGATTGTCGAATATCCCGCGATCGCCGAGCTTGAGCTCAACCCTATCATCGTCTATCCACGGGGAGCAACAGTGGTGGATGCGAGAGGTCGCCTGGACGTTCGTCCATTCAACTGACTGCCAGCGTGAACTTGAACGTGCTTCCCTTGCCCGGTTCGCTCTCGGCCGAAATCTTGCCGCCGTGGGCCTCGATGAGCAGCTTCGTGATGAAGAGGCCAAGGCCAAGCCCTTCGGATTTTCGCGCCCCCGCCGCTCGGTAGAAGCGGTCGAAGATGCGCGGCAAGTCCTCGGGTTCGATGCCGATGCCCCGGTCGACCACCCTGGTCTCGACGTCTCCACCACAGCGGTTGAAGCTTACGGTCACTTTTCCTTCTGAG
Source organism: Chloroflexota bacterium (assembly GCA_016189905.1). Taxonomy (GTDB): domain Bacteria; phylum Chloroflexota; class UBA6077; order FW602-bin22; family JACPRP01; genus JACPRP01. The sequence continues at coordinate 19,985 of JACPRP010000112.1, forward strand.
TACTTGAGCGCGTTCGAGAGCAGGTTAGTGAAGATGCGCTCCAGCCGGTCCGGGTCGGCCGACACTGTTGCCAGCGGCTCGCGGGGGTGGACGATCTCGATGCGACTCACGTCGACCGCCCCGGCCAACCGCTGGCGCAGGTCGGCCACGAACTGCGGCAGGCTCACTTTCCTGCGGTGCAGTTGTATCCCGCCGGTCTCGATTCGGGCAAAGTCGACCAGATCCTCGATCATCGTGTTCATTCGGCGTGCGCTGCTGACGATCGCGTCCAGGCTCCGCCGGGCCACGTCTTTCTTGTCAGTTGTCAGAGCGCGCTCCGCCAGTTGCGCCTGCCCCAGAACGATGGCCAGGGGAGTACGGAGGTCGTGAGATACCGCGTGGGTGAAATCCTCGACGTTCCGCAGCAGTCTGCTCAAATCCTCAGCGCGGTGCTGCACTTCTTCGTGCAGCAGGGCGACCTCGATAGCCGTGGCCGCGGAAACGAGGATGTCGCCAAATATCTGGGCGTATTCGTGAATTCCCTCCGGATGCACGAGATTGGCCGCCTCGAAAACTCCGACAAGTCTTCCCGCCGCCGCTACCGGCAGCGCCATATACGAATGCAGCTCCAGGCGGTCGGCCAGCTCGATGTTGAGCCCGCTCTTCGCGTTCCACTCCGGGATGAGCACAGGCCGCATGCCGTCGATTACTTCGCTCGGCAACGGTGCCTGGGGCTCGAGGTCGTATTCTTGCGGCGTGCCTCCCACGGCGCGGTCCCAGCAGCGCCAGAGGTCTCCACGACGAACTATCAGGCGGCATCGCTCGGCAGCGGTCAGTTCGGGCGCTATTTCCAGCAGCGCGTCGGCTACCTGCTCCGCGTCGACGCAGGCCAGGAGCCGTTGTTGCACATCGGCGATGGCTACCTCTTCGGCCAATCGCCGCTCGAGCCGCCGCAGTCGCGCTATCAGCGCCTCGCTCCGCTTGCTCTCGTCGGCGACCACCGCTTTACGCGGAGTCGGCAGACCCCTATCTTGCCTGGCGCTGGCTTTTTTCATCGGTATATCGCCCCCATTTCTTAGCGGCATCGACCACTGATACGAGCACGTCAAAGCTGACTTTGGCCGGAATCTCGTACTGGTGGCTCAATATGAAGCCTCCGCCAGGCGCGGCCACCTGAATCGCCTCGCGGACCTTCTCTTCCGCATCCCGGAGTGTCCAACTCAGCATGCCCAGATCGTTCAAGCCTCCGAGCACGGCCATGCGTCCCGCCGCGATGCGCTTGACCTCCCGAAGGTCGTCGCCGGGGTCGGTTGACACCGCCTGCACCCCGAGGCTGCGGATTAGATCGGCCACTGGCTGGATCGCGCCCAGGCTCCAGAAAATGACTGGCCCGTTGATGTCGCGCACTGCCTGCCCCACCACCGGCAGGACGAGCTTCGTCGCCTGTTCTCTCGTGAGCATCGTCGCCGATGCCATAGGCTCTACAAGCGCAATGATATCGGCGCCTGCCGCGAGTAGCGCCTTTGCCCACGCAACTGAAAACTGACTGGTGATCTGCAACAGACGCTGGCGCCGCGCCTCATCGCCGAAGAGCAAAAGGTCAAGCCAGGACTCTAATCCCATCAGCATGATGGGTAGCGAGCATGGGCCGAGCGCTCGCCCGACCACGAGCCAGCGGCCTCTTGCCTTATCGGCAAGCATCTCGGTGGCTCGAAGCACTTCTCTTAAGGATGAAGCCCGACGCGGATCGGGGGCTTGAAGGTTGTCTATCGCCGCCGGGTTGGGCAGGATCGGGGCGCCGACGTCCGGTGGCTCGCCATCGTGAAACAGGATTTCGGCGCCAAACGCCTGCGCCTCCAATCCGAAATAGAAGAAGGCATCGACGTTGTCGTGGCCGACGCGTTCGACGAAGCGCAATTGACCCTCCGCCACGTTCTCCGCGCGGCTGAAGTACTCAGGCACGGCTATGCCCAGTTCTTTGGCTCCGTGGAGCGATGAGACCAGCACGACCGGCACTCGGTCTGGAACGCCTGATCTCAGGGCCGTGGAAAGGCGCTCGAGAGAAGTCATCTGCCTTCTATTGCCTGGCATGTCGTCCCTCCAAAAGACGCCTGGCTATATCGATAGCCTCATAAGCGGTCGGAGCCGTGGCGTCCGCCCCGGCCATCTTGTAAAGCTGGGAATTATAGCGAAAGGGGGCACCCCCCACTAATAGCTGGATGCTTTCGACCCCTCGCCTCTTCATTTCCTCTCGCACCTCGCGAATCCTCAGGGCAGGATCGACCATCAGGGCCGATACGGCGATGATATCGGCGTTCTCCGCCAGGGCCGCGTCGACAAAGGCCTTGGGGGGGACGGATAGCCCCAGGTCGACGACCACAAAGCCAGCGCTCCGCAGGAATGCACCGACGATGCGCTTCCCCAGGCCGTGGTGGTCGCCTTCGGCCACGCCGATCACCACCCTGCCGATCGGCTTCTCGGCGGTTTCCGTCTCTGGGGACAGAATCTCCACGGCATCCTTCACTATCAGCCCCGTAACGTAGATCTGAGAGAGGCTCAGCTCGTGATGCCCCGCCCAGCTCGCGGAAACGGCCTCGACCGCCGGGTTAACTACTTCTCTGAGAAGCTGCACGCGGCTGTGTCCGACAGCCAGCACCTCCCGCAGCAGCCGTTGGGCGCCGCGACGATCGGATTCTTCTAGCATCGCCGTGAGCTGTCGGCGCAACTTCTCGAGTGTACCCGGTTCACTTCTGTTCGGCGAAAGATCGCCTACGTTCATACTCCGTCTCCCTCTCGTGCTCCCCACATGAATTATAACATCCGAGTGACGGGGCTAGCCATTTGTGGAGGACGGTTCGGGAATAGGCTACCAGTTCCGCGATGACGGTAGCCGATCCAACCGGTTGTGGCGCTGAGAGTGGATTCTGCTCCTAAGAGGCCTGGCCGCCTGAGTGAGCTATTTGGTCGTATATTGTAGCCTGGACGGATCGACCTCTGGGTGCCGTGCCAGCAGCTTCTGCATCGCCTCGCTGGCGGTAATGCCGATATCGCTGCCGAGGAACTCCCAGTCGTTGCTCGGCGGCAGCGAGTGGCCTGCTCCAACGATCTGCACCATCAGGTTCAGCTTCTTGCTGAAATAGAAGCCAGGTTGCGTCGAGCGCTCTCCTGCTCCATGTTCCACCATATCACCTCTACCCTATGTATTATCAGGACACCCATTTCGGTTCAGCGCCCCGTTTGCCTAATAGAGGTGCAATATCGGTACCAGTAGCCCAGAGCTAATCTAGTTCTTCGCCTTTTTGCAGGAGGCGCAGATACCTCTCGCGGGTGGCCTCCGAAAGAGAGGTGGCCTTCCCCCCGCGCATGACTTTGACGACTTCCGCGCTGATGCTCAAAGCGATTTCGGCGGGGGTCTCGGCCGCCAGGTCCACGCCAATCGGCGAGTGCACGCGGGCGAGCTTGTCCAAAGACATACCCTCTTCGTGCAAAAGCTTGAATACGGCGAACACCCGTCTCTTACTGCCGATCATGCCGATATACGCGGCTGGAGAATCGATGACCTGTTTCAGCGAGACGACGTCGTGCTGATGACCTCTGGTGATGAGAACGATGTAAGTGTCAGATGTAATGGGAAAGTCGCTCAACGCCGTCTCGAAATCTGAGACGATAATCTGATCTATCTCGGGAAAGCGCTCCTCGTTGGCAAATGAAGCACGGTCGTCGACCACCGCCACGTGTAAGTCGAGCATTTTCCCGATCTTCGCTAGGGGGACGGCGATGTGGCCGGCTCCGGCGATCAGCAGCGTCGGCTGTGGCTTGAAGGGCTCGACAAACACCTCGACGTCGGGAACCGTTTTGCCGATCTCCTGTCCATCCTTCCCGGATCTCGTCCTGACGACGCCTGGCTCGCCAGTGCTCAGAGCCTTCAAGGCTGCGTCGAGAATGATGTCATCCAGGTCTGGCTGCCCGAAGCTGCCCAGCGCGGTGCCATCGCCGAATACCACCATCTTGGCGCCATCTTCGAGCCAGGCTTCGCCCCGGCAGTGGACGACTGTTGCCAGGGCGACAGGCTTCCTTTCCTTTTCAGCGCTAACCAGGGCCTGAGTAATGTCCAGCGGAGAAGCCCCACCATCTTGCCGCGCCGGGGAGCGCTCGGCGGACGAGCCCCCGGTCCACCAGGCCTCGACGAAAACGTCCATAATCCCGCCGCAGACCCCGTCCGACTGCATGCTGATCTCCTGGGTCAGGTCCACCTCGACAGTGCGTGGCTTACGTGTGTGGATAACCTCGACCGCCGTGCGCCACACTTCGGCCTCGCCGCAACCGCCGCCGACAGTGCCAATGATGCTGCCAGACGGACGAACGACCATTTTCGCCCCAATCTCACGAGGTGTGGACCCCCGCGTCTGCACGACGGTTGCCACGGCGATATCCTCACCCGCCGCCAGCAGCGCGGCGATATCTTCAAAGATTGCTTTCATGTGATCCTCCTGATGGCGCGAATCTATAAAGTGTGTGTGGTTTTGGGATTGCCAGAGCCTGGCCCGTGGAAGTAACTCACCACCCGATGTCGATCTTCATCGATCACTTTAAGGCTCATTATACCAGGCATCGCTCACGAGGGCCAGAATTAGAGGAAAGAACATAGCAAACTTCGGTAAGGATCGCCTCGCTAAGGATAACTTCTTCCTCGCCCCGTTCAACCCTCTGAAACATAGCAAGACACGCCTTGGCCTTGCGCTCGTCGTCGCGAGTGAGGAAGCGAAGAATAATAAGGATTGTATTAGCGCGCTCGCTTCAGCGGCGCGCGGGGCTCGAATGGTCGGTCGGAGGGCTAGAAACTGCGTAAGACCGTTCTGCCGAGCGCCATTCCAGTGGTCCAGTAACGTTTCCAGAATCCTGCGTACAGTACCGACAGTGTCTCATGCATGCATGCTAGCAGGCGCCGGGCTATAATAGGCGCAGTCTTTCCGCGTGGGGAAAAGCAACTGTGGAAAAAATTAGCATCGCTGCGACGTTCGAACCGACGGCCGATTTCGTCTTGTTTGAAGGGGGCTGCCTCGATCTGTTATCACAAATCCCTGATGGGGTTATCAAGCTGGTGGTTACGCCCCCTCGTACAACCCTGGCAAGCAGTACGAGACGCGTCTTGACCTGGAGGAGTATCTCGCGCAGCAGCGCTGCGTGATCGGGGAATGCGTGCGCACTCTCCACGATTCGGGAAGCATCTGCTGGCAAGTCGGGAACTACGTGAATAATGGAGAGATAATCCCCTTGGATATCGCTTTGTATCCCATCTTCGCCGGGCTTGGGCTGCACCTGCGCAACCGCAGCGTGTGGCACTTCGAGCACGGTCTGCACGCGTCAAAACGCTTCTCAGGCCGATACGAGGTCATCCTGTGGTTTACCAAGAGCGACCGCTACACCTTCAACCTGGATGACGTGCGCGTGCCGCAAAAATATCCTAACAAGAAGCATTTCAAAGGGCCGAGCAGCAGGTGCGCCATCCCTGTGAAGATCATTCTAATCGATGTCGGTGCAGATGTCGGCCCTGAGATCGTTGTCGAGAATGAGGAGATTCTCGAACCGGTCCAGGAGGCGTGACTTAGCTCCGATTTCCCCTCCATCTAATAGTTAATGTTCATGAAAACCGCGCCCGCTTCCTTTCGCGGAATAGTACTTTTGATTGGCCGCCCGTAGCCGCATTGTCACATTGCCGGTCAAAAAGTGCTCGTGTTAACCTGACGTTGCTTTGTTTGCCAGGCTGTTCTGACAACGGATGAAGCGTTATGGTTGCGCGAAGGGGGTGTGCGTTTGATGAGGCTGTTTTCTCGGCGTGGCGCTAAGGCGAGCTTTTGCTCGACGCGGCGGCGATTGCTGTCTGTGCTTATGATATGGGTGGTTCTAGCCGCCGTGTTTGTGCCGGGCGCCGCGGTGCGGGTCTATGCCCTGGATGCCCCGACGCCCCTCTCGCCATCGGACGGCACGACCACGACAATCGAGAGCTACCCTCCTCTCGGCATACCTGAGTTCACCTGGGCGCCGGTCTCCGGTGCGACCAGGTACCGCATCCAGGTCAGCGGTGACATCGCTTTCGCCAGCTTGATCGTTAACGATACCACTACAAACACCAGGTATACCCCAACCAGCGCGGGCTCATTTTCCGATGGAACCTGGTACTGGCGGGTGCGGGTGGAGGCTCCGTCGCCAGCGAGCGATTACAGCGCGCCGATGGCTTTCACCAAACAATGGGCCGCGGCGACCAACGCGCCAACGCTTTCTTCACCTGCCAGCGGGGCGACCGTGGACTTCTATAATAAGCCCGCGTTTTCCTGGGAGCCGGTGACGGGGGCGGCTTACTATAAGTTCCAGATCGCCGCCACCCCGGGATTCAGCTCACTGCTCGTGAACCAGACGACGCTCGCCACTACCTACCAGCCGGATACCAAACTGACCAACGGCTCATACTACTGGCGCGTCGTTCCGGTCGATGGGGGAGCCATCGTTCACGACGGCACTCCCAGCGAGGCGCGACCTTTCAACGCCGGCTACAATCGAGTGCCCACGCCGCTGGAGCCAGCGGATGGGGCCACGCCGGCCTTCACGCCCACCTTCCGCTGGACGGCGGTGCCCGGCGCTCAGTTCTACCGTCTGCAATACTCTACCGACCCTGCCTTTTTCACGTCCGTTAGCTCTGTCGATACTCGCAACACCACCTATACGCCGCTGACCGCGCTGCCAAACGACGTCAACTACTACTGGCGGGTGCAGGCGTACTCTGGCAGCTCCATTTCAGACTGGAGCACCACCAGGTCGTTCGTGAAGCAGTGGTATACCCAGCCCGTGCTGCTCATCCCGGTCAACAACTTCCAGTATTCGAGGGACGCGTTCTTCAGTTGGACGCCTGTACCTGGTGCCAGCTACTATAAGATCGAGGTCAACAAGATCAGCAGCACCAGCTTCCCTCCCACGGGGGGAAACGGCTGGTCGCGCACCACCGTTAACACGTTCTTCGTCAAGCCTGACTGGGGCTGGGAGTCCGCCCCCACCTGGTACTGGCGGGTCATACCGTATGACAGCAACGGCAATCCCGGCCAGGCGAGCAACGTCTCTTCTTTTGGTTACAACGATGCTGGGGCCCCTGACCTGGTGTCTCCACTCTACTACTACACGCCTGACAACAGCCTGCAGCCGCACGAGGACCGCACGGTCGGCGTTCCCATCTTCAACTGGCAGCGCCTGCTTCTCGGCGCCGACAAGGCCGACCAGGCAACCGCCTACCGCGTCCAGGTGGATACTCTCCCTACGTTCAGCTCGGTCGACTGGACGTTCGATACCCAAAATCTCAGCGCCGTGCCCACGGCGGCCTATCCTTTCACCCCGAGTGTCGGTGGAATATACTACTGGCGCGTCCGTCCGCTGGACGGCATCGGCGGCGCCGAAACAGGCCAGTGGAGCCAGACGTGGCAGACACGCGTCGACACAACCCGGCAATTGACCGCCACCAGCGCGATTGCCCTGCTCCGCCCGGCCCCGGCCGCCGAATTCGTGGAGACCACGCCGCTGATGGAGTGGTGGCCGCTGCAAGGGGCCGATTCCTACGACGTGCAGATCAGCGATGACGCGAGCTTCGGCAGCACGGTCGATACCGCCGTCGTGCCTTATCCCGCTTACACCCCGCGGACGAGGCTGGGGTACGGGACGTATTACTGGCGGGTGCGCGGCCGCAGTGGCGGCTCGTCTCTGGGAGATTGGAGCGGCGCCTGGCGCTTCCAGGTCGCGGCTCAGAGCTACTGGCGCGGCAGCCGCACGCCGGGCGATGCCGATAATCGCCAGTCGATCGCGTCCGATCCGACCGGCGATATGACCGATCCCAACTACGACGTGAGCAACCTGTACGCTGTCCAGTCGAAGGACAACTGGCACTTCGGCTTCAGCGCAAACGCCACCGCGACCGATATGACGTACGCGCTGTATCTTGACCAGGATCACGCGGATGGCTCGGGCGCGCCAACGGACGCGATGAGCCTCGCCGTCTCCACCATCGCCGCGCATCGCCCGGAGTACGCGATCTACACGATGCAGAGCGGTGGCACTTTCACCACCAGCAACGTTCTTATCTATGGTTGGAACGGGAGCTCCTGGACCAGCCCGCAGGCGCTGGACGCCATCGGCGGGACGCTTTTCTACGACGCGGGGAGCGATTACGTCGAGGTCACGGTGCCGAGCACCGCGCTGGCTACCCAGGAAGCGAGCGCCGGCAGCTTCGCCGTCTCCCTGTTCAGCGCGATGGCCGGCGGTGGCCACGCCCAGGACACGGTGCCTTTCGACCCTGGCGTGGCCTACGCCTCGCCGGACAGCTCCGCCGTGAGTACCGTGCTGAGCCGCTTCGCCAGCGTTTCGGAGCGCCTGACCACGGCATCGCCGCGCACCAACGCGGCTGGCGACCCCAGCGATCTCTCTTCCGTCCTGCCGTTCTTCTGGAACTGGCCTGTCGACGAGCCCTGGGAAGGATTCAACTTGCAGGTAGCCCGTGATGGGGCGTTCACCTCGGTTCTGGGAGACTACACCCTGACGGCCAACGCCCCTTACCTCCCATTGCCGAGCTTCACTTACAGTGACAATGGCGATAACGGCAAGGACCTGCCCGGCGACAATACCTACTACTGGCGTGTGCGTCCCATTTACTCTTACCCCTATCCAGGGTCGCAGCATCCGCGAGGGGCGTGGAGCCAGCCAGGGCGGTTCGATCGCCGAGGCTTCGTGGCGCAGAACCTGACCGCTTCGGTCACGTTCGCCACGCCGACGTTCTCCTGGGACATGGTGGAAGGGGCCGAGACATACGAGCTACAGGTGGACAACGATCCGGGCTTCGGGTCACTGGCGGTCGCCGACAGCACCGCGCGTAACTCTTACACCCCCATCATTCCGTTGGCCAATGGCACGTACTACTGGCGCGTGCGCGTGCACCGCAACGGAAGTGTCGTCAACGACTGGAGCCCTGCCCAGACGTTCACCTTGAGCCTGCCGAAGCCGACCGGTCTGACGCACGATCCCGCGGGGGTAACAGATCGCGCCGCGACCCTTTGCTGGGACCCGCTCATCGCCTCTGCCGATGGCGACGCGATTCTCGCGGCCTGGAAATATCGCGTCCAGGTCAGCAAGGGCGATCCGACTTTCTCCTCCATCTACGATTGGAAAGATACCGAGCAGAACTGCTGGACCCCGATGGTTGGCTACCACGATGGCACCTATTACTGGCGCGTGGCCATGATCGATGGGAATAACAATCTGGGTGATTACAGCGACGCGGCGCAGTTCACCAAGCAGTACCCCGTCACCACGCTAATCGGGCCGGCCAGCGGCAGCACAGCCCCAACGACGCCCACGTTCATCTGGACACCGGTCGACGGGGCGGCTTCGTACAAGCTAGAGATCTCCCTGTTCCCGAACTTCTCGTCGATTTACGCCACGGTGACTACCAACAACAGCCGGTATACGCCAACCACCGTTTACCCGGCCGGGAACACGTACTATTGGCGCGTGGCGATCATCGACAAGAACAGTAAGATCGGGCCCTATAATAACGCCACGATCATCGTCAACACGTATCCTTACAGGGCCTTCGTTCCCTTTATTTCACGTGAATAGCGCGTATTGGGGCAGCCGCGCTAATTCTCCAGCTTCTCCTTCAAAATCTGGTTCACCACGCCGGGGTTGGCCTTGCCTCGGGTGGCTTTCATGACCTGGCCGACGAGGAAGCCGAGCGCGGGAGCCTTGCCGGCTTTGTAATCGGCGATGGCCTGGGGATTGGCGGCCAGAATCTGGTCCACGATGTTGCCAAGCTCGTCGACGCCGCTGATCTGGGACAGGCCGCGCTCCTGCACGATCTGGCCGGGCTGCTGGCCGGTGCCGAATGCCTCCTCCAGCACGGTCTTGCCGATCGAGGCGCTGATGGTGCCCTGATCGATCAGCCGCAACAGCTCGGCGAGGTGTCCGGGCGTCACCCTGGACTGCTCGATTTCGATTCCTGAGGCGTTCAGCAGCCGAAACAACTCGCCGACCATCCAGTTCGCGACCGCCCTGGCGTTGGGGTTGAGGGCCATCGTCTTTTCGAAGAATTCGGCGATGCCTTTGCTGCCGGTCAGCAAGTTAGCTTCGTAGAGGGATAGCCCGAACTGGGCCATGAGGCGATCCCGCTTGGCGTCGGGCAGCTCGGGCAGCGTGTCCTCGATCTCTTTCACCCACTCGCGACCGATGACGAGCGGCGGCAGGTCCGGCTCGGGGAAGTACCGGTAGTCGTGGGCGTGCTCCTTCGATCGCTGGCTGACCGTCACGCCGCGTTCCTCGGTCCAGCCACGGGTCTCCTGCTCGATCCGTCCGCCCTTATTCAGCACTTCCGTCTGTCTGGCTATCTCGTACTCCAGCGCCCGGTAAACGGCCCTGAAGGAGTTCATATTTTTCACCTCGACCTTGGCCCCAAGCTCCTCGGCGCCCTTCGGTCGGATCGAGACGTTGGCGTCGCAGCGGAAGGAGCCCTCTTCCATGTTGCCCGTCGAAACACCGATCCACCGCAAGATGTTCCGCAGCTTGACGAGATACAGGCGCGCCTCCTCAGGCGTTCGGATGTCGGGCTCACTGACGATCTCCATCAACGGCGTGCCGGAGCGATTGAAGTCTACCAGACTGTACGGCCGGCCGGCCGCGTCTGTGCGATGCAGCAGCTTCGCCGTATCTTCTTCGAGATGGACGCGGCGGACGCCGATCCGCCTGGGCTGGCCATCGAGCTCGATGGTCAAGTGCCCGTCGTGCGATAGCGGCAGATCGTACTGCGATATTTGATAGTTCTTGGGCAGGTCGGGGTAGAAGTAGTTCTTGCGGTCGAACCGGCTGAAGTCGGGAATGGCGCAGTTCAAGGCGAGGGCGGTCATAATCGTGTACTCGACCGCTTTCCTGTTGATCACGGGAAGCGCCCCCGGCAGGCCCAGGTCCACGGGACAGACGACGCTGTTCGGCGGGGCATCGGCGTACTGCGCGCTGCAGCGACAAAACATCTTACTTTCGGTCAAGAGCTGGGCGTGAACTTCCAGCCCGATCACTGGCTCGTATTCCAATCTCCTCTTCCCCTTTTGCCCTATTTATCCTTTGCGCGTTTGCCGACGAAGCGGTCGATTCGCACCAGCGCCTCGTTGATGTTCCTGAGCGACGTGGCGTAGCAGCAGCGAACGTGGCCGGCCCCGCTGGCCCCGAAGGCTGTGCCGGGCACGACCGCGACTTTCTCTTCCATCAGGAGCGCCTCGGCGAACTCTTCGCTCGTCATCCCGGTGCTCTCGATGCTCGGGAAAGCGTAGAAGGCGCCCTTGGGCTCGAAACAGGACAGCCCGATCTCGTTAAAGCCGTTGCAGATCACCCGACGGCGGCGGTTGTACTCCTGCACCATCTCTTGCACGGCTTCCTCCCCGTTTCTCAGGGCCTCGAGCGCGGCGCGCTGCCCTCCTGTGGGGGCGCACATCATCACGTACTGGTGAATCTTGAACATCGCCTCGAGAATGTCGGCGGGCGCCGCGGCGTAGCCGACGCGCCATCCGGTCATCGCGTAGGCCTTGGAGAATCCACCCAGGAGGATCGTTCGATCCCAGACGCCGGGCAAGGACGAGAAACAGGTGTGCTCCACGTCATAGATCAACCGGTCGTATATCTCGTCGGATATGACGATCAGATCCCGCCGCTGCGCTACCTCGGCGATGGCGATAAGCTCCTGTCGAGACACCACCGCGCCGGTAGGATTGTTGGGATAGCCCAGCAAGATCGCCTTCGTGCGGTCGGTCACTCGCGCCTCGATCTCTGCTGCCGTGACGTTGAAATCGTTCGCGCGGGAGGTGGGCACTGAGACGACACTTGCGCCCGCGAGGATAGCCGATGCGCTATAAGCCACGTAGGTCGGCTCGGGGATGATTATCTCATCTCCGGGATTGATGATCGCCCGCAGCGCGATGTCCAGCGCCTCCGAAACGCCGACGGTAATCAGCAGCTCTTTTTGCGGGTCGTACTCCACGCCATAGAGCCGCGACAGATGGCGCGCGAGCTCCTGTCGCAGCTCGATCAACCCGGCGTTTGACGTGTACATAGTATGGCCGCGCTCCATCGAGTAAATGGCGTATTCCCTGATGTGCCAGGGCGTGGTGAAGTCGGGCTCGCCGATCCCGAGCGAGATCACGCCATCCATACTATTGAGTAGGTCGAAGAACTTCCTGATCCCCGACGGCGGTATGCTCTTGACGCGCTCCGAAATGATATCGCGGCGCTTTTCATTAGCTGTGCGTGCAGAGTAACGAATGGCGCTCATGTTTTTCCTCTCTCCTCTCCCCGAGGTCTTAGAGCGATAACGGTAGTCGCTTTACCTCTTCCTCATCCTCCAGTATGTCACCATCCTCTTTGTACCGCTTGAGGAGAAAATGGGTCACGGTGCCGTGGACGCCTTCAAGTGGGGCCAGCTTCTCCGTGACGAACCGAGAGATGTCCTTCATCGTCTTGCCGACCACCTGCACCTGGAGATCGTAGGTTCCCGACACCAGATAGACAGAGCGTGCCTCAGGAAACCGATAGATGCGCTCGGCGATGGCGTCGAAGCCGACACCCCGCTGCGGGCTTACCTTCACCTCGATCAGGGCGGACGCCAGCTCCTCGCCGGCCTTTTCCCAGTTGACGACCGTCTTGAACTTCACGATGACTTTGCTCTTTTCGAGGTCCTCGATGGTTCGGCGTACCTCGTCCTCTGCCAGAGCAAGCATCATGGCGATTACCTTTGGCGTCGCGCGCGCGTCTTTCTCCAAAATCTCCAGTATCTCTCTCATTCGTCCCTCCGCATTTCCTATGCCATTTGTCGCTCGAACTCTTAGCAATTTCACGTTACCCTATAGCGCGGGGGGCTTATCCCCCGCCCGTCTCCCATCGATCCAACGCTTCGGAGCATGCTACGGGGCGCAATCCAGCAGGTCTGCCGCGCCCACGCGACATCGCCAGGCTTGCTAATGCGCCTGCTCCAGGGCATACCCGACCCGCAGCAGTGTCTCCTCGCCTAACGGCTTGCCGAAGATCTGCAAGCCCACCGGCAGCCCTTCCACCTGGCCGCAGGGAAGCGCCAGGGCCGGCACCCCTGCCGGATTGGCGGTCAATGTAAAGATGTCGGTCAGGTACATCGCCATCGGATTGGCCATTCTTTCTCCGATCTTGAACGCCACCGTCGGGGCGGTCGGGGCCACGAGCACGTCGAACTTCTGAAACGCCTCGTCGAAGTCGTGCTTTATCAGCGTGCGCACCTTTTCGGCCTTCAGGTAATACGCGTCGTAGTAGCCTGCCGACAGCGCGTAGGTGCCGAGCATTATGCGTCGTTTGACCTCCGGCCCGAAGCCCTGCTGCCGGGTCTTGAAATAGCCATCCAGCATATCCGTGGCATCACGGGTGGAGAAGCCATACTTGATGCCGTCGTAGCGGGCGAGATTGGTGCTGGCCTCGGCCGGCGCGATGATGTAGTATGCCGCCAGGGCGTATTTCGTGTGCGGCATCGACGTCTCGCCTACCTGCGCCCCGAGCGCCACCAGCCTGTCGATGGCGCCGCGCACGGCCTTCTCGACACCCGGCTCGATGCCGGCGACGAAGTATTCCCGAGGCACGCCAACCCTCAAGCCGCGCACGTCCGGAACGAGCGCCTTGGTGTAATCGGGCACCGGCTCGGGGAGGGACGTCGAATCCATCCGGTCGTAGCCGGCGATGCCGTTCATCACGAGAGCGCAATCGGCGATGTCCTTGGTCAGCGGGCCGATCTGGTCCAACGACGACGCGAACGCGACGAGTCCGTATCGCGAGACGCGCCCGTACGTCGGCTTCAGCCCCACGACACCGCAGAACGACGCGGGCAGACGAACCGAGCCGCCGGTGTCCGACCCCAGCGCGGCGATGGCGATATCGGCCGCGACCGCCGCCGCCGAGCCACCGCTGCTGCCGCCTGGCACCCTTTCGACATCTCTCGGGTTTCTGGTCGGGAAGAAGGCCGAGTTCTCGGTTGACGAGCCCATCGCGAATTCGTCGAGATTAGTCTTGCCCACGATCACGGCGTCCAGCGCCCGCAGTTGCCGAGCCACCGTCGCGTCGTATGGTGGCACGAAGTTCTCGAGAATCCGCGAGGCGCAGGTGGTCCGCACGCCCTTAGTGCAGATGTTGTCCTTAACGGCGATCGGGATGCCGGCGAGCGGCGAGACCCGCTCCCCTTTCGCCAGTTTCTCGTCCACGCGTTGGGCCTGTTCCAGCGCGAGGTCGGGGGTAACGGTTATATAGGCCCTGATGGTAGGATCGACCTGTGCTATTCTCTCGAGCACCGACCGCGTCAGCTCGACCGAGGTGATTTGCTTTTTGGTGAGAAGCTCGTGCGCCTCGTGAACGGTAAGCTTATAGAGCTCCATCTATTTATCGTATTCCTCCTCGAAAACAGGGAGAATCCTGAAATAATCGTCCTCCCTGCGCGGCGCGTTGGCCAGGACGTCCTCGACCGACATCGACGGCTCGGCCGCGTCAGCCCGCATCGCGTTGCGCAGTGGCAGCACCTGTGCCGTGGGTGGGATGGCTGCCGTGTCCAGCTCGCCCAGCACGCCAGCGTTCTCCAGGATATCCGAAAGCTGATCGCGAAACATCTCCTTTTCGTCCTCGGTCAGTCCCAGACGTGCCAGCAGAGCCACATGCTCGACTTCCTCTCGACTTAGCCTCATATCTTACCTCACTATCACGGATACATTCTATACAGCATCCGCGCGAACGGTATCGTCTCGCGCACGTGGTCCAGGCCGCAGATCCAGGCGACAGTGCGCTCGATGCCCATCCCAAAGCCGGCGTGAGGCACCGAGCCGTAGCGGCGCAGGTCCAGATACCACCCGTAAGCCTCGGCCGGTAGGCTGTGCTCTGCCAGCCGCTCCTCGAGCAGCGCCAGGTCGTCGATCCTCTGGCCGCCGCCGATGATCTCACCGTAGCCCTCGGGGGCGAGCAGGTCGGCGCAAAGGGCAACTTCTGGACGGTCGGGATCCGGCTTCATATAGAAAGCCTTGCACTGACTCGGGTAGCGGTGCACGAACACGGGCTTCTCGAACTGCTCGGCGAGAATGGTCTCGTCACCGCCGCCCAGATCGGTGCCCCATTTCATTTCCGAGCCGTGCCTGTGAAGAATCTCCACCGCCTCGTCGTAGCTGATGCGTGGGAAGGGCGGCTCGACCCTCTTCAGCCTGGTCGTATCGCGCTCGAGAACCGCGAGCTCCTTCTCTCGTTTGTCGAGCACCCTTTGAACGACATAGCTGACGAACTCCTCCTGCACGCGCATATCCTCGTCGAGGTCGGCGAAAGCCATCTCCGGCTCGATCATCCAGAACTCCATCAAATGGCGCCGGGTCTTCGACTTCTCCGCCCGAAACGTGGGACCGAAGCAATAGACGCGGCCGAAGGCCATCGCCGCCGCCTCCATATATAGCTGGCCGCTCTGGCTCAGAAAGGCCCTGTCGCCGAAATAGTCCGTCTCGAACAGTGTCGTCGTGCCTTCACAGGCCGCCGGCGTCAGGATCGGTGCGTCGACCAGGATGAAGCCTCGCTCGTCCAGGAAGTCGCGACAGGCCCTGATGATCTCTGCCCGGATCGCCAGCACCGCGTGTTGCCGTGACGAGCGCAGCCACAGGTGGCGGTGGCTCATCAGGAAATCGACGCCGTGCTCTTTCGGCGAAATCGGGTACTCGATGGCCTTATTGACGAGCTTCAGGTCGTTGAGCGAGATCTCATAGCCACCCGGGGCGCGCTCGTCCTTGCGCACGGTGCCGGTGGCGACTATCGACGATTCCTGCGTTAGCGAGTCGGCCAGGGCGAACGTTTCTGGCGTCACATCGCCCTTGAAAACCACTCCTTGAATCACGCCCGAGCCATCGCGGATCAAGACGAACTGAACCTTACCGCTCGAACGCTTGTTCTGCACCCAGCCACGCAGGGTCACTTCTTTGCCCTCGTGCTGGCCTATGTCCTTTATATAAACGATGCTCAATGGTATTCCTCCAGGTATGCCAGGTATTCTACACTTTGAGAACAAAGCTAGTCAAGCAGCCTGCCTCTCACACAACACCCGATCGCCCCGTTAAACCCCGGGTGCGCTGGCACGATAACCTCACTTTTCGTCTGGCGGGCGATGATCGTCCGCAGTGCGGAGTTAAGGGCCACGCCGCCCGCGAACACGATGGAGCGCGAGCGCATTCTCTCGATCAAAGGCCGGAGCCGGCGCCAGATCGACCAGTTGACGCCCGCGCACAGGCTTGGCAGATCGTGACCCTCGACCACTTTGCCAATGAGCTCCGATTCGGCGAACACGGCGCACGTAGCGCTTAGCTCCGCGGGATTCTCGACGTGTTTGGCCAGCTCGTCGATGGCTACGCCGAGCACCGTGGCCATGTTCTCCAGGTACCGGCCGGAGCTGGCCGCGCACTTATCGTTGGTCACGAAATCGGCCATAATACCGTCTGCCACCTTGATGACCTTGGTGTCCTGCCCCCCCACGTCCAACAGCGTAAAGTCGAGCAGTCCCGTCTGGTGGATGGCACCGGCGACGTGCGCGTTGAGCTCGGGGATAACGTGAAACTTGATGTCTCCCCCGTAAGCTCGCGCGGCGGCATCCAACTCGGGAAGCCCGACGTTGTGACGCCCGTAGCCTGTCGCGACGACCACGTCCCCGGCGCGCACATCGAGCCGCTTCAGATCCACGGTTAGCTTGCCGTCGACCCTCAGCGCGTAGTCGCGGTAGAAATCCATGGTATCCACTCGCTGAAAACGGCCGATATTGTCGTCAGAGAAGGTCACGATTTTAGCCGCCCTGCTGCCGAGATCGATTCCGAAGATCATCGTTCCTGCACCACTCCACCTCTGTCAATTGCCCTGCTGGGGGATACCCTCTTGCCCCCGCTCCGAACGCGCGCTGGTCACTGCCCGCTGCCTACACAGGTCGACGAACGCCTCGAGGCGCATCTTGCTTCTGGCGTCCAGCGGCCCGGGCCGATCTCCCTCCAGCGTCAGGATAGGCAGCTTCACCTGCTGTCGCAGCACTATGTCCTGAATCTGATGATGGCAGAAGCTCTGAACGTAATGGATCAGTCCGTCGACACCCCGCTGAGCCACCTCTATCCGAATGTCGGCGATCCTGTCGGCAAAATCATACGGATAAGTGTAGTCAAGGTATAGCTGCGCGAGGTCCCTGTCCGCCGGACCGGGCATCGCGAACTGCCGCTGCATCTCGTTGTAGACCACCCTCGTTCCGAGGCTTTCGAGATACTCGTACATGTCGGTGAATATCGGGGGAACACCCACGAAGCCGAGGCGCAGGGGACCTCGGTCTCTTGACGAGCTTCCAGCGCGGTTCGCAGGCTGAACGGCGTCCCGTCCCTGGAGCAGCGCCTCCTTTTCCGCGAGCAGTGCGCTCAGTTCCCGTTGGAAAACCCGATAGTCTCCGTCGAAATCGCTGCAAGAAACGCCCCAGAGGTGATTCTCGAAGCCAGTCACCACATCAGTTTGCCAGGTCAGGGCATCCAGCCGGTGGACGAGCGCGCGGACCGCGTCGAGCTCCCGCTGCGTGCGGTTCACGGCCGCCCAGTCGACGTCGAAGTAACGCATCAGCCTTTCGATCTCGAGCTGCAACAGGCGCCCGTCCCTGGGATAGGGGAATGAAAAGGGAATGACCTCCACCCCTTTGGCCCGCAGGACCTCGGCCATCGCCTCGTTGTTGCTGCAGTCGCCCCGCATGACGGCGATGACGACGCCGACGTTGTGCGCCAGGGCCGCGGAATAGATGCCCTTCACCCAGCTACAGATGTTGCGCGGGAAGCCGTCGAGTTCCGCCTGGTCCACCAGCTCCGCCGGCTCTGGCGCCGTGATGAAGATGTTGTTGAGATCGACGGGAACGGCCTCGGCGGCGAAGATGACCTCGACCGGTATCGTCGTGACAAGACCAACTTTCTTTTGCTCAAGCATATCAAAGAAATTCTACTCTCGGAAGGGAGATGATGTCAAAGGTTAGAGCACCGGGGGGTACGGGCAACACGGAGACATTCGTCCTTGCAGGAAGGCCACCGAAAGATGAGAACTGTCATTCTGAGCTCTTCCGCAGCAGGGCTCAGAATTTCAATCCCGTGGCCGAGACCCTTCGCTCCGCTCAGGGTGACAAGTGTTTTCAGCGTAGTCACGGAGGCTGGGAGATGTGCGAGTGCGGCAGAGTCACTCACCTATCTCTGGCACCGACAAACCGTGACAAATCTTTTTGACGAGCTTGTTGGGAATTTCTGTATGTCGAGACACGGCCTCGACGGCTCCCGTGCGAGGGTTCAGCCACAGTGAGTGTGAATGGCCTTCCCTCTTGAGATAGCATCCTGCCTTCCTGAGATGCCGAAGCGGTTCGCTT
This sequence comes from Chloroflexota bacterium, assembly GCA_016189905.1. Classification (GTDB taxonomy): domain Bacteria; phylum Chloroflexota; class UBA6077; order FW602-bin22; family JACPRP01; genus JACPRP01. Next base: position 38,430 of record JACPRP010000112.1, read on the forward strand.
CGTTTCACTTGACCGCCACTTTATCGATGATTGCGTCCGGTGGCACGCCTCGCAAACCATCTTCACGACGGTCCTCAAGGATCAAGGCAATGGCCTCGGAAAGGCTTGCGATTGCTTCCTCTTTCGTTTTGCCCTGGCCATTCGCGCCAGGCACCTCAGGGCAATAGGCGATAAACCAGTCGCCGTCACGTTCTACAACAGCGGTAAACTCGTTTGACATAGGGCTGATCTCCCTTTGCAAAGCGATCTTATCTTCTTGAAAATTCGTCCCAGCCTCGTCAAATACTCGTTCCCCCCTGTGTTTTTCGTGTATTTCGTGTGTTTCGTGGTTGCTCCCCGTCCTTCACTCGCTCGCAACGGTAAACGAGTGAAGGACGGGTCACACTAATGCGAAACCGCCATCGGGAAAGAGTATGAGTAATTCTGTCTACTAAACTCCAATGCCTTGATTCGTCAAACGTCACCTTTCGTTTTCGGGCAGATAATATCAACCATTTGGCCCTGGTGAAACACGATGGTGTGCTCTTCGCGCTCCGAGTCGAGGAGATAAATCCTTTTCTTGAAGCTGCTTGATTTAGCTTCTCGAATTGTATTCTCGAAGAAGTGGGATTGGTGACCACATTCACATTCGTAGGATGAAGGGACAATTTCTTTTGGCATGGACTGGCGTACCCTCTTGCTCAGGACGTCTCTCTCGAACGCCACGATCTCCTCGCGCGTGACGCCGAGGTCTTCGACGGTGAAGATGGCCTCAAATTGGTAACCTGCCGCCCGAATCGCCTCGGCGCCGCCCTCCAGCCTGTCGAGAAGGGCGATCACCTTGATGACCCTGCCGCCTTCTCGCTCGACGGCATAGACGGCCTTTAAGGATGACTCGCCGGTCGTGACGACGTCGTCCACGATGACCACTTTCGCGTTCGGCGGCAGTGGACCCTCCACCAGCCTCTTTCTGCCATGATCCTTCTGTTCCTTGCGGGCGATGAACGCCGGGATCGGCTTGCCCGCCACGTAGCTGGTGAGCGACACCGCCGTCGCGATGGGATCGGCCCCCAGCGTCAGACCGCCAATGGCATCCACGTCGTCGTCCTTGATGCGATCGAAGATCAAGCGGCCGATCAGGTAGCTGCCCTCAGGGTGCAGGGACGCGAGGCGTGCGTCGATGTAATAGCAGCTTCGCCGTCCCGAAGACAGAACAAAATCCCCACGCTTGAAGGCCTGGGTCTTAAGAACCTCGAGCAATCTGCTGGTTTCGCTGTCCAATGATTTCACCTCCACTCTGGCACTGTTATTATACAGGAAACAGCGGGGGAAAATCAGGACTTTGCCAGCCAGACTTCTTGCGCCCGCTCGGTGGCGGGCGCTATCGATAGAAACGATCGCGTGTGGTTCAGGCGCTTCAGGCGACAGCGACGACGGTCAGGTTGCGAACGCCGCTGGGCACGGGAATCGTTAGTTGATCCCCTGCCCGGCGCCCTAACAGGGCGCAGCCGACCGGCGACTCGTTCGATATCTTTCTCATTCTCGCGTTGGCTTCGGCCGAGCCGACTATCGTGAACTCCTCCTGCTCGCCATCCTCGTCGAGGATCGTCACGCGCGAGCCGATCTGCACGACCTCGTGATGCACGGCATCCTCCCGGATTATCACGGCTTCGCGCAGTATCCTTTCAATCGTGAGTATCCGCCCCTCGACAAAGCCCTGCTCGTTCTTGGCGTCGATGTACTCGGGACTATCATAGGTGTCAAGCAGCTCGTTGGCGTTGCGGATGCGCTCGGCAACTTCTTTTCGCCGCACCTCGCGCAGGTAATCGAGTTCTTTCAAAAGCTTCTGCTGGCCCTCGACGGTTAGAAACGCTTGCTTCGTCGCCATTCTCGACCCCTCCTCACGTGTCAGGTATTCCTCGTGCATAATCGAGGAATCATTGGGATAATGATCTAGCCCAGGCCTGTTTAGATAACTGCGATGCTGAGGCCCCCCCGGACCCAGGCCCGCCGGCGCCTCAGGCGAGAGATGAATTGCGGTTGGTACCTTCCTTCGCCCGCTTCGCGGCGCGCTGCAGGGAGCGGCCAGCCAGGACCCTTAATAGCTCGTCATAAGTCGCCGCTTTGTTGCGCAGATTGCAGAGCTTGACGATCCGCTTCCGTATTTGCGGATCGCTGGAAAGATAGTACATCATCTGCTCGTCGCTCTGACACATCTGTCGCTGCAAGATGCCGCAATTGGCTAATTCCTCCAGTGACGCTTGCGTGTATTCTGCCGAGTGAAATCCCAGCACGGCGGCGAAGAACGAAGCATCGCCCACGACCCCCGGCCGGCGACTAAGGAGCTTGACGATCTGATACTTGACCAGATCGTCCACCTGGGAGGAAACCATCTGATCGAGGTCGGGATCGAGAAACCTGCCCGGATCACGCATCCCCAGCCCCGCATGGCCTGCTAGCGCGGTCACACAACACCTCCTGTGGGCCAGTTTCCCAGCAGTAATAAGGCAACATCCTGCGACCAACGACTAAAATAATAAACCTGAGGCGATAGCCCCAGGTCTTTTTCGGCGAGACTTGGCTATTCCTCTTTCTCGGGCCTGCGGGGTTAGCTGACGGATTCGGGCGAAAGAGCTACCCTATCCTTCCTCTGAAGGAATTCACCCCAAATGTTGGGTCCCCCGCTTTCAGCACCTTGCCAGGTCCTGGCCAGGCGCTGAAATTAAGCCACATCCTGTTAACCTTTCACGAGAACATTGTATAACAAGAACAGGCGGTCGTCAAGGAGCAAGTCGACCATTCGTTGAAAAACATCTCCAACAGGAACTACTGAACTGCCTTATACTTCGAGAATATGGTGTCGAGCTGGCCGGCCAGATCCTTGTTAGCTTTGATAATCGCCACCCTCTGTTGCAGCTCTTTGCCTGGCATAAAGGGCGTCCAGGAGCCCATCACCTTTTCCACCTCTTTTTGGAGGTCCTTATTGTCGCCGAGCTTCTGGAATGTCTTTCTGATATACTCGACCCTTGCCTGAGGGACCTCAGGGGAGAGAGCCAGGGCAAATCCGGAGCTGGCGATGTATTGTCGCGCAGACTCCAGCTCCTTGGGCACTTTCACTCCGAGCTCGAGCATCGTCGGCACACTTGGCGCTACCGAGCTTCTCTCGTCGCTCAAGACCATGAACATCTTCGTGTAGCCGTCCGCTTCATCTTTCTGGGATGAGCCGTCCGAGGTGACTATGAAATCTGCCTCGCCTCGGCCTACAGCCATCGCCGTATCTTTGCTTGATTTGTAGCCGGTGATAACTTTACCGTCCAGGCCCAGGATCTCGAACATCAACGCCGCACCTGTCGCAAGGCTTCCCCTGGCCGAACTGGCACCCCCTTTCAGGCCCTTGGCCTGGCGCAAGGCGTCCAAAGTCTGGTAAGGGAGTTTAGGTGATAGTGACATCATCTGGCTGTGGGGGTTAAGATCCGCCACAAAATTGAACTTGTCAGTCTCGTAGAGGGTTCCCGGTGCCTTAAGAATATCATTGGACATCAACGCGGCGGTACTCTTGATCACCAGCGTCAGCCCGTCCGGCTTGGCCTCGGCATAAGCATAGTTAACACCCTCGTCGCTGTCCCGGTTATCCACCTTAACGGCTACGCCGATTTCCTTCGCCAGAAATATGGCGACCGCGCGGCTGAGGAGATCCGTATCGGCGCCTGCCGCGCTGGAAACGATCCAGATAATGGTCTTACCCCGGTAAAACTCCTCGGGGCCTGGCCCTACTGGCGTTTGCGCACAACCGATCACAACACCCAGGGCCAAAATCCCTACCACGAATAATACCAGCACCTCTGTCAGCCGTCTTCTCATCGTTAACCTCCTTCTGTTTGCAACGGGCCTCTTACCGGGCAACTCCCGCTGTTTCCCCTACGGGAGGCGAGAGTTCGAACATGCGACCGCGACGTCACGGCATAGCGGCGAAGAGGCGAATTTTGCCAGTATGACCCTGGAATAATCGATAATGCCCTAGCTACAATGCTGATCGTTGGGCAGCGGGACAGAGGCGACGTTGCGCTGGAATTCTTCTCCTCAGCACCGAGGAGATACCGGGTCGATGGCTTCGCTGAGAGGGCTTGTGTGCGGCGAATACACGTTCTGGTTTCAGTATATCGCTCAACCAGACGCCTGTCAATACGTTCACCTTGCGGGCGCGGAGCCGCTACCCTATCCCCCCTCTTGTGAGCCATGCCCTGTCCCCGCCCGGCTGGCACCGTTCTTGCAATCACTGATGCAGGGTGGAAGTAGTCTTTTACGCTGCCAGGTGGGGTTGGGGGAATCCCCGGAACTCCTCTTCCGATGGGCAGATCGAGCCCGATCATCGCCGATAGGTTCCCTGGTGGTGTAACGAAAACGATTTGCACCTGCAAGGGCGCACTATAGGGGAGGAATCTAATGGCTCAAGCAAATGGAAGCAATCCCTTCACGAATGCCGTGAAGCAGATTATCGATCATAAGATCAGCACCGCCGTGATTCTGGTGCTGGTCATTGCCTTGATAGTGGTAAGTACGGCGAGGTTCTCCGAGCCGAGCGGCGCCAGCGCCTCGCAGAAAACGGGCGCGGCGCCCTCCGCCACCGAGCAGTATTTCAAAGGACAGACGGACTTTGACGCGTCGCTCATCTGGGAAAGCTTGAGCGACGAGCTCATTCAGAGGGCAGAGCTCACCGGGGCGACGCAGGATGATCTGCAGCAGCAGTTAGATGAAGCCAGGGACCTCGGTCGTGAGGTCGAGAATATCGTCTACATCGGGGGTTATAACCTCGACGATGGCGGCAGCATGCAATTCTACGTCGTAACTGTGCGCGGCTCGGAAAGCGCCATGTCATCCGATCAGATGTTCTACGTTTTCACGCTCGATGACACTGGCAAGATATTGAGTATCGAATAGGGATGCCGGCGCGCCGCGTGCCAACGAGGTCACGGCCGGGGGGACGACAAAGTAAAAGTAAAGGGCGGACTCATTCATAAGTAACTTTGCCGCTTGAAGGCACGATTTGAATCCAGGTTTGCCCGGCGTTGAAAAGAACCCTTTGGCCGTGCTCGTCCAGCAACTGGGTCGGCGAAGTCGGCGAATCCTTACGCCACGATCCCTCTATCGCTTTCCCGTCGAGGAAGAAATAGGCAGGACCGCTGCTGTCGACCAATGCCATATCCATTCGTCCGGCATTGTCGCCGGGAATACGCCAGGTGCGCACGAGTTGGACGACGACGTTCTTGGCGCGATATTGCGCCCCATTCGCTGCGTCGACGTGAGGCCGACCCAGCATATAGCGCAGGTAAGAGTTATCTTCCGCGTCATAGGTGTAACCGACGCGATAGCCATCGGGATGGACGATCGTGATCTCGGTTATCCCCGGATCGGGGGCGTCGGGCTTGAATACAAGGGGGCCTAGCGACCCTTCGCCCCTGTCGCGAATCGTCTGCCGCAGCCGCTCGATCGAGGCGTAGAGGTTGTGCGGCGCGGCGCGATCTGCTGAGCGCCAGAAGCTACCCTCCCCATAGGTGAAGTCGATGCGCGAAATGCCCGTGCTTCTCTCGGCAGCATAGCCCTGTGGGCTGGAACCGGCGTGGACGTAGATGGCGTTGTACTCGCCTGCCCAGTAGATGAAGTAGTGGCGGGCGCTGCGGATTGGTCCGACGACCGGTGCGGCGCGATTGGCAAAGATCGCCATAAAGCGCGTGATGCCAGCTTCCACTACCGCCTCGTATACGACGTCGGCATCGCTCATCCCGGTTTGTGGACGGGCATCCTGCTGGTTATCGATCATCACCGCCATCGGCTGAAAATCAAAGGTCTGCTCCCAGACGGGGGTTGGCGTGGCGGATGGAGTTGGGGTGGGTGATGGCAGGGCCGTGGCCGTCGCCGTGGGCGTAGGCGTCGCCTGTTCGGCCTCCGCCACCAGCTTTTCCTGCTCCGTGGCGCTTGCGGTTGCAGATGTCGGTGTGGCGCTCGCACGTGGAGCAGATGCGGCCAGATTTAGCCCCCCAGCGGCCGCGACAAGGACCACGATCAGTCCAACCACCGAGATCAACAGCACCCGGCGCTCCCCAGCTACCCCTCTCATCTGTCCTCCCTGACGACGATTTGAGCCATTCTACTACGACTGAGTGGTTTGTCAAGCGGGAGGGCATAGGAATGATTGGTGATTTGGAGCGCTACTGCAGCGCTTCGGCGACCTTCTGTTCCTGCTGGGTTGTGGTCAGGATGACCACGCGATCGTCCGGTTGCAGCGTCAGATCCGCTTTGGGAAACAGGACCCTACCTTTTCTCAGAATCGCGACGCACACGGCATCCTGGGGCAGGGCGAGGTCACCGATCTCACTGCCGATCGATTTCGAGCCTTCGGGGATCGGCTTCTCGACGAGCGCGACCTCGCCTTCCCTGAGTCGGAGCAGCGTGACCAGGTCGCCGAGCGTCATCTCCTCCTCCAGGAGTTGAGCCATCAGTGCGGCCTGGTTGACGGCGATGTCCACCCCCATATCTTTGCCAAACATCCATTCGTTGATCGGATTGTTCACGCGGGCCATGACGCGCTTGACGAGGAACTCGAACTTGGCCAGGGTGCAGGCGACCAGGTTATCTTCGTCATCTCCGGTCACGGCGATGAAAACGTCGGCCCCTGCCGCGCCGGCCTCGGCAAGGATGTTCGGATCGTCGCCGTCGCCCGTTACCACCTTCACGCCGAGATCCTTGGCGACGCGCGCGGCCACGTCGGGCTTCTTCTCCACCAGAGCCACCTTCTGCTTATCGCTGAGGAGAATCTCGGCCAGATGGCGGCCGACGAGGCCGGCGCCGACTATGACTACAAACATGTCTGTACCTCCCTCTTCAAGGTGAGAGCATGCTCTCGAGTCTTGGCATCGCCGTGGCGAGAACGGCGACAAGGACCCTGTCCCCCCTGGCTAAGGTGGTTATCGGACTGGGGATGAACGAGGTCCCCCCCCGAATCAACGCGATCACCTGGGCTTCTCCAGGTATCGTGAGGTCCTTAACCTGGCTGCCGTCCAGAAGCGGGCTTATCTCGGCCTCCACCACCTCTACCTCGCCGTTGGCAACGGTGAGGACGCTGGTCAGTCCTACGTAAGTGAGCAGCTCGCGGATTTTGTTTGCCCCCCACACCGTGGACGATATGGTCGGAATCCCGAGGCGGCGGTAGATATCAGCCCTGAGAGGATCGTAGATCCTGGTCACAATCCGCGGCACTCGGAAACGATTTCGCGCCATCGCCGCCAGCACGTAGTTCGTATTGTCGCCGGCGGTGACGCTGGCAAAGGCATCCGCCATCTCGATGCCAGCCCGTTTGAGTATGTCTTGATCGAAGGCGTTACCCTCGATCAAATTGCCCGTAAACCCTCTGCCGATGCGCTTGAAGGCGGTAGCGTCCCGGTCGATAATTGAAACCTCGTGGCCATCCGTCGATAACAGCATCGCCAGCAACGATCCGACGCGGCCACACCCGACGATGATCACCCTCACTGACATCACCTCCATTCCGATTTGCTTTCACTGTAGATCCGTTTCGCCTGCACTATAGAGCCGTTTTGCTTTCACTGCGGCGCACAAGCCACTTCCTCGCCTCGTCGGCAAGGAACACAATCGGGCCAAAGAGTATCACGATCGCCCAATCTTCGATGCCGAGAGGATACATGCCGAAGAATTCGGCGAGCGGCGGCACGTACAGCAGAGCGAGGGTTACCACCATCTCGAAGCCGATGCCCCACAGGACCCAGCGATTGCTGAACAGGCCTACGCGAAAAACGGAGACTTTGTTGGTGCGGGCCGCGAAAACGGTGCCTACCTGCGTCATAACGATCCCGAGAAAAGCGATGGTGGTCGCCTGCAAGTATAACGGATCGGTGGTCGCAAGCGGTGTCCCCCAGGTCCAGCCCGAGCGATACAGAACCCAGAAGAAGACGGCCATCACGAAAATCGACTCGATGGCGCCGAAGAAAAGATAGGCCCGCAAGAGAAGTGGCACGGTGAGCAGCCGTTCACGCCTCGGCCTTGGCGGTCGCCGCATTATACCGGGTTCGGCCGGCTCCACCCCCAGGGCCAGGGCCGGTAATGTTTCCGTGCCGACGTCGATGGCCAGGATTTGCATCGGCGTGATAGCCAGGGGGACGGGAAGAAGAGCGAAGGCGATGAACGGGACGAATTCGGGGCCCAGATGGGCGAAGATGTAGACCAGGAACTTGCGAATGTTGTCGTATACCCTTCTCCCTTCCTCTACGGCTCGCTCGATCGTGGCGAAGTTGTCGTCCGCCAGGATCATTTGCGCGGCCTCCTTGGCCACGTCGGTGCCCGCGATCCCCATGGCGATGCCGATGTCGGCCTTCTTGAGCGCCGGCGCGTCGTTGACCCCATCGCCGGTCATCGCCACGATCTGCCCGAGGCTCTGTAGCTCCGTGGCGATGCGCAGCTTGTGCTCGGGCGCGGCGCGGGCGAAGATAACGTTATGGGTCTGTAAGGCTTCGCGAAGGTCGTCGCTCGACATCTGGTCCAGGTCAGCACCGGTCACGATTCTGGTGCCGGCGCCGCTGACCAGGCCGATCTTGGCGGCGATCGTCTTTGCCGTCAATCCGTAGTCGCCGGTTATCATATAGATGTTTATGCCTGCCTGATAGCAAAGCTTGATGGCATCGGCGACCTCGGGGCGAGGTGGGTCCATCATCGCGACGAGCCCGACGAAAACCAGGTCGCGCTCAACCTGCTCGACCGAGCGAATGTCGATGTTTTCGGGCAAAGGCCTGAAGGCAAGCCCGAGCACGCGCAAGGCGGCAAGCGCGAATCCGTCGTTCTCGTTCATCACCTGTTGTCTCAAGGCGAAGGTAAGCGGGCGGGCCTGTCCGTCGAGCAGGATTTGAGTGCAGATATCGAGAACCTCCTTGGGCGCGCCCTTGGTGTAGGACACCAGCTTGCCGTCCTCCTGATGTATGGTGGTCATCCGCTTGCGCACGGACTCGAACGGTAGCTCATAGACGCGTGGGGCGGTCTTGATCTCCCGTTCGTAATCGAATCCCCCTTTCAAAGCCGCGACGAGAAGGGCCGCCTCCGTGGGATCGCCGACGATGCGCCACTTCTCGTGTGGCGCAGATGGAGGTACGAGGCGGGCATTGTTGCAAAAGCTGGCGACCCGCAAGGGAGTGTGCAGGAGATGCGCGCTGGCTTCTCGGCTCAAAGCCGTACCGTCGAGGACGAACCCACCGACCGGCTCGTAGCCGACACCCGTCACGTGTACCGTCTCGCCATCGAACCAGATCTCGCGCACCGTCATTTCGTTCTGGGTCAGGGTCCCGGTCTTGTCCGTGCAAATCGTCGTGACAGACCCCATCGTCTCCACGGCTGAAAGGCGCTTGACCAAAGCGTTTCTCCTGGCCAGGGCGCCGACGCCGACGGCGAGGGCAAGCGTAAGTGTTGGCAGAAGGCCCTCAGGAACGTTGGCGATGATCATGCCGATGGCGAAGAGTATGGCGTCGCCGATGGACAGTTGCGCGAGAAAGGTGCCGACGACGAAGAGAAGGATGCCGGCGACGATGGCTATCCCGGCGATGAAGAAGGCGATGTTGTGCACCTCGATTTGCAGCGGGCTCGGCGCCAGCTTTACGGTCTGGGTAAGACGAGCGATCTTGCCGAACTGCGTTTCCATGCCGGTGGCGGACACCACGGCCCGCCCAGACCCGAAGGCGACGGTGGTTCCCGCGAACACGAGGTTGGGGATCTCACTGAGCGGCACCGGGCGCTCAGGGACCGGATCAGCGATTCTCCGCACCGGCTCGGATTCGCCGGTCAGCGCCGCGTTGATGGTTCGCATCTCGACCGCCTGGATGAGACGGGCATCGGCAGAGATGTTATCGCCGGCGTCGAGGATAACGATGTCGCCGGGCACCAGCTCTCGCGCGAGAATCTCTTTGATCTCGCCATCACGGACGACGCGCGCCTTCGCCGGCAGAAGCTTCTTCAGCGCCTCGACGGCCCTCTCGGCCTGAAACTCCTGCACGAAGGCGAAACCCGCGTTGAGCACGATGACGGCGATGATCGTCCAGGCGAGGGCCTGTGACCCAGAGATGAAAGCCAGTGCAGCGCTGGCCCAGAGCAGCAGGGCGAACACCTGATAGAAGTTGGCCAGGAAGCGAAAGATCAGGGGGGTCTTGCGGGCTTCCTCGATTTCGTTTGGCCCGTACTGCCGCAGTCGGCGTGCCGCCTCCTCGTCAGATAGGCCACGAGGAGCAGTGTTCAGGGCCTGATATACTTGATTTGCGGGGAGCGAGTATACCGGTGCCAAATGCCTGGTCCGCTAGTTTGTCGCCCTCTACCCCTCAGCCCCTGGCGCGGTTTGCGATAGGCTTTAGCCACCGACTGGGCGGCGTAGCGGCAATCCCCGCGTGGTTACCCTGAGACGGCTGTCTAACGCAAACTGCTCTAGAACAAGTATAACTTTGAATTTGCCTGGCTGTCAACGAAAACCAACTCTGCGCCTAGCATTCGGGAACCAGAAACAATGGGCTATTGCTGAATCCGCACGATGATACCACATCGATCTCGATGTGTGCGGTGAAGAATATGCCAACAGAATGAGACTTTGTTGGAACAGGAATGGTCATCAGTTCTTTATCAAAAGAGGCAAGAACACAGTGGATCCCGCGTCTGCCCCCGGGTCCGGCGATAGCACCGCAAGACCTCCCCCTCTGTCGGCAACGTAGATGAACGCGCCAGCAACATCCAGGTTCCAGCTATCTCCTGGTGTATCATAGAAGGCAACCTCCCGGGGATTCGCGGGCGTGGAAACATCTATCACACGCACCCCTCCGATTTCATCGGCGACATAGGCGTGATTCCCCACCAGCTTTACGCTGCGAGCATATCCCGGAGTGTCGTAGGTGCTGATCAGTGTGGGGCTCGCGGGATTCGAGACGTCGACTATCCGCAGTCCGTTTGGCCCGTCGGCGACATAGGCACGCCCGCCGGAAGCGGCGACCCCCGTCGCATCGCCCGTCGCATCGATCGACGTCGCGAAGGTGGTAACCAACCGTGGATTCGCCTTGTCGCTGACGTCGAGGATATGAATTCCGTTGAATGAGCCGGAGTAGTGGCCGTATACGACGTAGGCGTAATCTCCGTCAACCGCAATATCCTGGGCCGTGCGCCCGGTCCGATACGAGCCCACAACCGTCGGGCTGGTGGGGTTGGATAGGTCGAGGATGCGCATATAATCCCATCCCCCGACGTAGGCATAACGACCCGCAATAATCATCCGTCCGCCACCCGTGAAGGTTCCAACCTGGGCAGGAGCAGAAGGGTTAGATACGTCGACGATGAGACCACGGTCGCCCAAATAAGTCAGGGTGCCTGAGATCACAATGTTCCGCAGTGGCCCGTATACGGATGTTCGAAAGATCGCGACTTGTGTTGGTCTCGACGGCCGCAGAACGTCGATGATGCGCAATCCCTCTGAACTGCCGACATAGGCATATTGACCGCGTACGACCACATCGTAGGGCTGTCCCACGAACTCGTAGGAGCTTGCCGCGGCGAGGTTAACTGGATGGGAGACGTCGATAACGCTCAGGCCGCCATACCAACCGTTGAGCACGAAAGCATAGCTACCTGATACGGCTACAGCCCCCGCGTAATTTGGGGTGACGAAGAAACCGACTTCGGCTGGGCTGACCGGATTGGCGATGTTTATGATTCGTAAACCCCCGCCGCTGTCGGCAACGTAGGCGTAACCGCTCAAGACGTCGCTGGTCGGGTAAACTGTTCCCCTGTGGACGAGGATGGCGAACGCTTGCTGCGAGCCATTATACTCAATTTCAGACTGGCGCTCAAGCCCAAGGATCTCGCGGCGACCTGGCACGCACCCAAACCGAATTTCCTACTTGACAAGTTATGAGTAAACGACTATGCTACCGCTTACCTCAGTATTGGCCCGAAAGATCCTCAACCAGGCGGCGATGCGATATAATAGACTGGAGGGCTTGTGAAATGTCACTGCTCAGAGAAAGCTTCCTGGAGATCTTCTATCTGTCGACGCTCTGCCGCAAGACGAAGGAGTTCCTGACGGCGTACCTGGCTGGAGACGGTAAGCTGCCGGGCGAAGGCGTGGATTACCTGGCAACGTTTACGCTCTCGCACATCGACGACATGCAGCAAGGCTTCAAATGGACATTGCGCGCGACCGAGGCCGAGCTCGACGAGCTGCGGTATCTGCTGAAGCAGTCTGATGTGATCGAATGGGATGGTGGTGATGAGGTCGAGAAGCTGCGTCCGCGCAAGGCCGTGGCTCCGGACCTCAGGAAGATCCAGGCGCTGCAGCACGCCAAGGTCGTGCTCAGCATTATGCCGGCTATGCCACGGAGTGCGATCACGTATCCGCTCAACAGGTCTTACGCCGACATTCCCCCGCCATCAAGGCCGGCGGAGTTGGCCGCCCGCATCGACGAGCTCGAGCGGATGATCTGGGAGACGGCTATGCAGCGGGCGCTGAAGCGGCTGGACAGGAACTCATACAGGCGGGCCTACGGCTTCTTTGACGCGGCGAACTGGCTGGCGGTTGAACATCTCAAGCTGTTCGCCAAAGGGAGATCGAGTGGGGCAGATGATAGCGGCGATCAGTTGCCGAATTGAAGCACCCTGACCATCCGATCTCCCCGCAGCATTATCCAGCCGGAGTCGATGGGGACGTCCTCCGCTTGGCCGGGCGCAGTCGCCTCGCTCAGTCGGTGTACCTCGATCTCGCCCCCCGATTCCCTTTGGAACTTCGTGAGCATCTCGAAGATAAAGCCGTCGCTGGCGCTGCCGATCTTGTTTATCTGCACCTTGCCGCAAGGCAACCAGGACACCGAAGCCGCCGTTGGTCTGTGACGAGGCTTCTTCTTGGAGATAACGATAATCTCTAGTTCGCCTGAGCTCAAGCGATACAGCTTGTCGATGCCCTCTTTCTCCATTTCCCAGCCCTTTCGTCAGAATAGTGTGACAGTGGGAGCCCAACGTGAAAGACATCATATCGGCGCGTGCCATACTCCCTGGCCTGCGCCGCATCGCATTTCATCATGATCGAGTATAGCACGGGGAGATGGCCAGGGCAATAATGATCAGGCCACGGCGCGGTCGTTCTTTGCGCCATCGTAGCTAAGCAGCACGCGCTTGCCATCTATCACCGTCTCCAGGTGCACCGTGCGGCGCCAGAGAACGTGGACCTGGCGCAGCGTCTTCTCAGCGTAGGCGAGATCGAGCGCCTGCCCCTCGTACATGTGCTTCAGGTAAAGCTCGCGGTTGCCGTGGTAATCGCCGTCCTCCACGACGATGCATGGCTGCCCCATCGTCACGGCGGCGTTGACGAGCATTTCGCGCACCCTCTCCCAGCTCTTCTCGACTATCCGCCACTCGTCGCCGTCCTGCCGATAGATGTAAAGATCGAGGTCCTCGACCAGTCGCCTGGTGAGATAGTTGCGCAAGAAGGAGATGTCGTTTTCCGTGCCCCTCACGTCGAAGATCTTCTGGTGCCCTTCGCCGCCCCGTCGGCCCAAGCTGCGCCTCTCCTCGTCTGTGGGGGCGTCCCATCGCTTCTGAATGTTCTCCAGAATCTTCAGGCCGAGGTGGTAGGGATTGATGTGTTGGCGGGATGGGGCCAACACGCCGGCGTGCATTCTCGCGAACTCGATGCTCTCATCATCGCTCAGGTCGAGCTCTCGCAGTATCCTGCTGTGCCAGTAGCTGGCCCAGCCCTCGTTCATTATTTTCGTCTGCGCTTGCGGCAAAAAATAGAGCATCTCAGCGCGGACGATGTCGATGATATCCCTCTGCCAGTCTTCGAGCTCCACGGCGTTTTCCGTTATGAACAGCAGCAGGTCACGCCGTGGCTCCTCGGGCGTTCTCCTGACCCTGGCAGGCTGTTCCATTCCCCGCTTTTCGTCGCCAATGTAGAACAAGTCATCGTACGGCGTGGTGCGCGCCGCGTGCGCTTCGACCTTCCCTGCCTTTCGCGGGAACGGATCGGGGTCTATATGCTCCTGAATCGAGAGCACGGCGTCGAGGAATTTCTCGACCTCGACGGTTCCGTGCAGAAACTCATAGCGCCGAATGCGCTCGGCGCTGGCGCTGGCCGATTCGACCATCCGGCGATTGGTTCGCTGGAAATAGACGTTGTTCTTGAAAAAGTCGCAGTGGGCGATGACGTGGGCGATCACCAGCTTGTTCTGTAGCAGGGAGTTCCCCTCGAGCAAGAAAGCGTAGCACGGATTCGTGTTGATCACCAGCTCGTAGATCTTGCTCAGCCCGTAGTCATACATGGTCTTCATCTGATGGTAAGCCTTGCCGTGGGTCCAGTGTGAGAACCGGCCCGGCAGGCCATAGGCGCCGAATTCGTAGATCATCGCCGCCGGCACGATCTCAAACTCGATCGGGAAGGGATCGAGCCCGAGCCTCTCGGCGACCTGCCAGATATCTTCGATGGCTTTCTGCGTCGCGACGAGCTCGCTATCCATCGATATCGCCTTCTTTCTTCTTGAAGAACTGCCGCAGCGCGGGGTAGACGTCTTTCTTGTCGGCGATGGTCACGCCGATGAATCTTTCGCTTTTGACGCCGGTGTAGAACGCGGACATCAGCGTGCTCATCGCGTACTGGCCGCCGGCCCGGATTTCACCATAGCCGAAGATGTTGCAGATATCGACCAGCCTGTTCGCGAGCCTGACGGCGAGCGTGTTGTCGTCGTTCCAGTTATCGCCATCCGAGAAATGGAAGGGATAGATATTCCAGCGGGCCGGGTCGAAGCGTCGCTCTATTATCTCCGCCGCCATACTATAGGCCGAGGAAACCTTCGTGCCGCCCGATTCGCCGAGGCGGAAGAAGGTTTCCTCGTCTACCTCTTTGGCCTCGGTGTGATGCGCGATGAAGACTATCTTGACGTTCTGGTATCGTGTGCGGAGGAACTTCACCATCCAGTAATAGAAGCTGCGACTGATGTATTTCTCGAACTCACCCATGCTGGCGGATACGTCGCGCATGGCGATGACGACGGCATTCGTCTCTCGCCTGATATCCTCTTGCCAGGTTCTGAAGCGCAGGTCTTCGTTTTTGAGACCACCGAAGATCGGGTGGCCGTGAAGCGCCTCGCGTTTGACGCCCTCCAGCAGCGTGCGGCGTTTGTCCAGGTTGGAGAAAACGCCTTTCTTGCGGATCTCGTCGAACCTGATCGCCTCGGAGGTCATCTCCTGACTTTGCTTGCGCTGTAGATTGGGCAGACCGAGGTCCGTGAAGATCATCTCCGCCAGCTCTTCGATGGTTATCTCAGCCTCGTAATAGTCTGCCCCGGGGGAGTCTCCCGCACCTTTGCCGCTTCCCTCGCTCGTGGACTGATCTCCCAGCTTATCGCCGACCCTGGAATCGCCATTTCCCTGCCCGGCGTAATCCTTCTTCCCGCTGTCGAAGCGGAAACGAGGCAGGTTCAGAGACCTGATCGGCACCTTGATAACCTTGCTGCCGTCGGAAGTGATGATCGATTCCTCGCTGACGATGTCGGCCAGGTTGTTCTTGATGGCCTCTTTGACCTTTTCTTTATGGCGAGCCTGGTCAGTCGGCCCCTTACGGTGCAGCGACCAGTCGTCTTTCGAAACCGAGAATTGCGCGACCATAACAGTCTCCTTACTCACTTTGCGCTTACCGCAAAACCCGGACGCCGTTCTGGAATTGGCTTGGCCACCCAACGATTCCGGGCGAGGGAGGTTTCGTCCCGCTCAGCGGAAAAACCCCCGGCTTGCGGCGTGCTATCGGCTCATCAACGTTCCGACGTATCTGAGAAGCTCGTTCGCGCAGATCGGACAATAACCCTGTTCGGAGACGAGACGGTCGATCACCTCGTTTATTCTCTTCAGTTGGTCCGGGTCGGGCGTCTTCGCGGACGTGGTGATCTTGACCACGTCTTTGAGGTCCGTGAAGAGCTTCTTCTCGATGGCTTCGCGGAGCCGCTCGTGGGATGAATACGTGAAGGTCTGCCCTTTGCGAGCGAGCGCCGATAGCCGGATCAGTATCTCCTCCCGAAACGCTTTCTTGGCGCTCTCGGTGATGGCGATTTGCTCCTCGATCGAGCGCATCAGCCGCTCATCGGGGGCGACCTCCTCCTCGGTGAACGGGTCCTTGAGCCTGCCATTGCTGCAAAAAGCCTCGACGTTGTCGAGATAGTTATCGAGCAGCGCCTTGGCAGATTCCTGGAAGGAGTAGACGAAAGCCTTCTGGACCTCTTTCTTGGCTAGCTCGTCGTAATCCTTCCGCGTCTCCGCTATAAGGTTCAGCAGTCGCTCGCGCTCTTCCCGGTTGATGCTGGTGTGCTGTTCGAGCCCGTCCTTCAGCGCCCGCAGCGCGTCGATAGGCCCAATGCAGCGTGAGCCGTCCTTCACCAGCGCCGCCGATAGACGGTTGATGACGTAGCGCGGCGAGATGCCGTCCATCCCTTCGCGCACGGTCTCTTCCTGAAGCTCTTTCACATCTTTGCTGGTGAACCCCTCGACGTCCTCGCCGTCATAGAGCTTGAGCTTCTTCATCATGCTCATGCCGGCCTTCTTCGAGGGCTCTAGCCGCGAAAGCACGGCGAAGGTGCTGGCAACGTGGAGGGTGTGCGGGGCGATGTGGATGTCGCCGACCCCGGCCTGGTGGAGCAGCTTCTCGTAGATCTTCACCTCGTCGGACACGCGCAGGTTATACGGAACCTTGATGGCGATGACGCGGTCTTGCAGCGCTTCGGATTTCTTATTGGCGACGAAGGCGTTGTACTCGTTTTCGTTGGTGTGCGAGACGATGACCTCGTCGGCGTAGATCATCGCGAAGCGACCGGTCTTGATGGACTGCTCCTGCGACAGCGTGAGAAGGCCGTACAGGAACTTCTCGTCGGACTTGAGCATTTCGATGAACTCCATCAGACCGCGGTTGGCGATGTTGAGCTCCCCGTCGAAGCGGTAGGCCCGCGGATCCGATTCGACGCCGTATTCGCCGATGGTGGCCAGGTCGATCGAGCCGGTGAGCTCGGAGATATCCTGCGATTTTGGATCGCTGGGCGAGAACGTGCCGATGCCGGTGCGGCATTTCTCGGAGAGGACGATGCGCTCGACCGGCATATCCTCGGCCCGACCCTCATACTTCTCCTGAAGCGTCAGGCGGCAGACGGGGCAGAGATCGCCCTCGATGTAAATGCCATACTCCTTCTCGACATCCGGTCGCAGCGGATCGGGGATGAGATGCAATGGCTCCTCGTGCATCGGACATCCTTTGATGGCGTAGACGGCGCCGGCCGGGGTGACCGAGTAGTTCTCCAATCCGCGCTTCAGCAAGCTCACAATGGTGGATTTCCCGCCACCGACGGGGCCCATGAACAAGAGAATGCGTTTCCTGATCTCCAACCGTTTGCTGGAGGAATGGAAGTACTCGACAAGCTGCTCCAACGTCCTGTCGAGGCCAAAAAGATCGCCGGTGAAGAACTTATAATGCTTCTGGCCGTCCTTCGCGGTTTCGCCGCCCGCCGATACGATCATGTCGTAAACGCGGGCGTGAGAAAGGCGCGCGACAGCCGGATTCTTCGTCACGATCGCGAAATACTCCGCGAAAGTCCCTTCCCATCCCAGGCTTGACTGCTTAGTTCGATAGTCCGCCAAACATTGTGCAATATCCATTGCACTCACCTTCCCTCCGATACGTCGCCGTCCAGTGCCGCGTCTGGCTTCCTCGCCGCGCGGGATGTCCTTCCTGACCCCTTGCCGGACGCGGGGTGGGGCAGCATTGCTCCACAGGTATCATGACTGTGCACCAGGCAAGCCAGATAAGCCGCGTGTCGTAGAGAGCGAACGAGCCCGCTAGGCTGACCTAACGGGCTCTCTGGGCATTGTGCACAGGGTATCTCGCGTCACCTAGTGCCACATCTTGCGCTAGCCGCAAGACGCAACGTGTGACAATTACCGATGCTACCTTAACTTGAAAATGTCACATTAAGGTGGATTGTTTGCTTTATGTTGGGACCTGAGCGAACTCTTGCGAGACCGAGTGCGATTGACCAGATGTTGCACAACCAGGGAGACGGATTCCTCTGGCGTCAGTTGGCGCAGAGGCA